>CBFDAY010000218.1:0-5332 GCA_965602895.1 uncultured bacterium | reverse complement strand
AAAGGCCGCTGATGTGAATACGACTTGAGCATTCGCCCGCCCGTCTGTTTTACCAGTATCGAAAGCGAGCCGTAAACGCCTCCGCTGCGCTCGTAGGCTTCG
This sequence comes from uncultured bacterium, assembly GCA_965602895.1. Classification (GTDB taxonomy): domain Bacteria; phylum Abyssobacteria; class SURF-5; order SURF-5; family SURF-5; genus CBDUSG01. The sequence goes on along the minus strand of CBFDAY010000218.1, from coordinate 5,230 downwards.
CGCCACCACGGCATAACTATCAGCGCGGCAATGGCAAGTCCTGCAACCATCGAAACCGCGAACCAACAGAGCTGTTTTGCGGCGCCTTCTTTGCGGAGTATGATCTCCAAGATGAGAAACGCAAGCATCACGACCAGCGGCACGGCAAGCGCCACCGGCCCCTTGGTCATGACGCCGGGCACAAGGAGGACGAATACGGCAGGATACAGCAACGGACGTTTGTCGGCGTAGGCAACGTAGAATACCGCCAATGCCGCAAGCACGCTCAGCGCAACCACCATGTCAAGCGCGCCCACTCGCCCGATCGAGAAGAACTGGGCGCTCGTCGCCATGACGGCGGCTCCGATGAAGGCCTCGCGCCGCCCAAACATCTTCATCCCCAAAAAGTATGTCAGCAGCACGATGAGCGTGGCCGCCAGCGCCGACGGCAAACGCGCGGTGACCTCGTTTACATCGCCAAACGGTTTCGATATGAGAGCGATAAGCCAGAAATACAATGGAGGCTTTTCCGTGTAAACCTGTCCGTTGAGATGAGGCACCACATACTCGCCCGTCTCGAGCATCTCTCGGGCCACCTGCGCATAGCGCGGCTCGTCGGGATTCCACAAATCGCGCGCACCCATCCTGAAGAAGAAAAGGAAAAAACATGCGCTCAGGAGCAACAAAATGTGCAGAGATGTTGTGGATTTGATGTTCAAGGCGGGATAACCTCGCAGGTAAGAATGGGATTGATCGCAGGGCGGATTAAGGCCCATTCGCTCTTATGCGTCTGCCCGTTTCCTGTGAATAAGCATCAGATTTCTAATATAGACGACAGAACCGAAGGACTGACCTACAATAAAGACCGGGTCTCGCCGATGGATCGCATAGGCAAGCAAAATGGCGCTTCCGCCCAGACTCAGATACCAGAAAGCTATCGGTATAACGCTTTCCCCCCGCCGCTCCGAGACTATCCATTGGACCAAAAACCGGCTTGCAAACGCAAGCTGGCCGCCCATACCGAGAACAATCCACATCGTGACGATCCAATTCTGGCTCATCGTTCCTCCTCAATCTCATATCGTATGTAACGCCTCTTCATCCATCTGACGGCGAGAAGGTCAACAAATGCCTTTACTATACGGTTCCGGATGTTGTACTTCGAAATTCCCAGCTTGCGGGCCCGATGGTTGACCGGCACCTCCGTGACGGTAAACCCCTCCATCCTGAAAAGCGTCGGAAAAAAGCGATGCATACCCTCGAAAAACTTGACGTTCTCGAAACATTCCTTCCTGTAGGCCTTCAGCGAGCATCCTACGTCGATAATCTCTTCACCGCTCAGCTTGTTCCTCACATAGTTTGCGACCCGGCTCGATATCCGCCGAACAAGGTTGTCGTGCCTCTTCTGCCGCCACCCGCAAACAACGTCGTATTCATCGAGCTTTTCAATCAGGCGGGGGATATCCCGCGGATCGTTCTGCATGTCGGCGTCGAGCGTGACTACGGCGTCGCCCCTGGCGTGCTTGAAGCCTGCGGCCATCGCCGCGGTCTGACCGCAGTTTTGCCTGAAGCCGATGAAGTGAACCTCGGGATGCTTCTCGGCGAGGCTGCGCATAAGATCGCGCGTGCCGTCGCTGCTGCCGTCGTCGACAAACAGGATCTCGAACTCCTGCCCCATGCCGCGCATCACATCGAGCACCTCGTCGGTCAGCGATTGCAGGCACTCGACCTCGTTGTATGCAGGTATCACAACCGAAATCATGTCGGCCCATCCCCTCCGGACCAGCTCAGGCGGGTTCCGCATACCGGACACCAAAGGTGCCCCTCGTCGTACACTTCGCGGTTCTTGAAATACGCCTCTCTGACCTCCGGCGCCAGTTTTTCAAATGCCTCGTGATATTCCTTCGAACCGCGGCGCGGCGTCTTGTCCTCGCGCTCGTTGATGATGCGGAAACACTCCAGCTCGACGTAGTATTCGGGAACATCGAGAGCGACTTCCGTCCCGCACGCGGCACAGACTATCGGAAGCTCGGCCGGCATGCCTGCTACTCCCACTCTATCGTGCTCGGGGGCTTGGAGCTGATATCGTAAACGACCCTGTTCACGCCCTTGACTTCATTGATGATTCGATTGGATATCCTGGCAAGAACATCGTGGGGGAAGCGATACCAGTCGGCGGTCATGCCGTCCATACTTGTGACGGCACGTATCGCAACGACGTTTTCGTAAGTGCGCGCGTCGCCCATCACGCCGACGCTTTGCACGGGCAGAAGCACCACGAGCGCCTGCCAAATTTCCCGATAGAGGCCCGCTTTTTTAATCTCCTCGATTGCGATGTGGTCGGCCTCCCTGAGCGTGGCGAGCCTCTCGCGGGTGACTCCGCCGACAACCCTTATCGCCAGGCCAGGCCCGGGAAACGGGTGCCGCCAGACTATCTCGTCGGGCAGTCCCAATTGGTCGCCGACCTCGCGCACCTCGTCCTTGAAAAGCTCCTTGAGGGGCTCGATAAGCTCGAAGTTCATGTCTTCGGGCAGCCCGCCGACATTATGATGGGTCTTTATGGTGTCGGACGGCCCGCGTATCGAACGGCTTTCAATAACGTCGGGATAGAGCGTCCCCTGCGCAAGGTATTTAAACCGGCCCAGCCTTCCGGCCTCTTCCTCAAAAATACGGATGAATTCGTTCCCGATTATCTTCCGCTTGCGCTCGGGCTCTTCGATCCCCTTCAGCTTGTCCAGGAACCAGTCCTCTGCGTCGACGACATCGAGGTTAATGGAGAAGTTCTTCCGAAAAACCTCCTCGACGAGTTGAGGCTCGTTCTTGCGAAGGAGACCGTTGTCCACAAAAATGCAGTGCAACCGGTCGCCGACGGCCCGATGCAGCAGCGCTGCGACCACCGAGGAATCGACCCCGCCGCTCAGAGCGCAGAGCACCCGCTCGGTTCCGACCCTTTCACGGATTTCACTCACGGTTTCCTCGATGAATGAGACCATGTTCCATGCCGGCTCGCACTTGCATATGCGGAAAAGGAAGTTGCAAAGGATATCGGAGCCGCGAGGAGTATGCACGACTTCAGGATGAAACTGCAGGCCGTATATCGGGCGGGTGGTGTGTTTGACGGCGCACACGGGCGAGTTGTCCGAGACACCGATGTTGGCGAAACCGGGCGGCAAGGTCTCCAGGCGGTCGCCGTGACTCATCCACACCGTCAGCTCCCGCTCAAGCCCGTGAAACAGGCCATCGGGATCGGAGTGCCTCATGGTAGCCTTGCCGTATTCGCGGTGGGCGGCCGGGACAACCGAGCCCCCCATCGCGCGCCCCATAACCTGCATGCCGTAGCATATGCCGAGCATAGGCACATCCATGTCGAAAATGGCGGGATCCGGCAGGGGCGAACCATCTTCGGGAACACTTGCAGGCCCGCCGGACAGCACTATCCCGTGCGGGCGCATCGCCTCTATTTGCCGCGCCGAGAGGTCAAACGGATGGATCTCGCAATAGACATGGCTCTCGCGTATTCGGCGGGCAATCAACTGGCTGTATTGCGAGCCGAAATCAAGGACAATGACGAGTTGTGAATGAGGATCAGGATTAGTTTTGTCGGGCATAGGCCTAATCGTGAGCGCCCCAACGGTTTCAATGCCGGGCGCTCGACGCTGTTTCAGAACCGCTGATAATTGGGCGCCTCCATGGTGATCGTTATATTATGCGGGTGACTCTCCAGCAGGCCCGCGCTGGTCAGTTTGATGAGCTTTGATCTTTGCTGCAGCTCCTCTATGTCTCTCACGCCGCAATAGCCCATCCCCGACTTGACCCCCCCGATAAGCTGAAACACAAAATTCGAAAGTGGACCGCGATAGGCCACACGGCCCTCGATCCCCTCTGGGACGAGCTTGTCAACATTGAATTCGTTTTCCTGAAAGTAGCGGTCCCTGCTGCCCTTCTGCATGGCCTGCAGCGACCCCATCCCGCGATAAATCTTGTATCTTCGGCCTTCGTAAATGACTATCTCGCCCGGGCTCTCCTCGGTGCCGGCGAACAGGTTGCCGATCATGATCGAACTCGCGCCCGCCGCGAGCGCCTTCGCCACGTCGCCCGAGTAGCGGATCCCGCCGTCGGCGATCACGGGTATGTCGCGCTCCTTGGCAACCTTCGCGCAGTCGCTGATGGCCGTTATCTGCGGAACGCCCGCGCCGGCGACGATGCGCGTCGTGCAGATCGAGCCCGGTCCCACTCCCACTTTTACCGCGTCGGCTCCAGCCTCGATAATCGCGGCCGCTCCTTCGCCCGTGGCAACGTTGCCGCCGATTATCTCGACTCCGTCAAGCTCCAGCTTCAGCTTCCTCACTGTCGCAAGCACTCCGGCCGAGTGCCCATGGGCGGTATCGACCGCGATCACGTCGGCGCCGGCCTTGATCAGCCTGGTTGCTCGCTCGAGCACGTCTTCGCTCGTGCCGACGGCCGCCCCGACGCGGAGTCGGCCATACTCATCCTTGCACGAATTCGGGTATTCAATGGCCTTCTGGATGTCCTTGATCGTGATGAGCCCGCGCAGATAGCCGTCGCCGTCGACAACCAGCAGCTTCTCAATGCGGTTCTCATGCAGGATGCTCTTGGCCTGATCCAGAGTGGTGCCGACGGACGCGGTCACCAGGTTTTCCTTCGTCATCGCGCCGGAGATGGGACCCTCATAATCCTCATAGAACCTGAGATCGCGGTTGGTGAGTATCCCCACCAGCCTGCCGTCTTCGTCCGTGATGGGAAAACCGGAGATGCCGTAGTGCTTCATAAGCTCGTTGGCTTTACTGACGCGGTCGCCCGGTCTGAGCGTTATCGGATCGGTGATCACGCCGCTTTCGAACCGCTTGACCTTGCTGACCTCGTCCACCTGCTCGTCGATAGTCATGTTCCTATGGACGATCCCGATTCCGCCCGTCTGCGCGAGAGCGATCGCCAGCCGGGCCTCGGTCACCGTGTCCATCGCCGAGCTTACGATCGGGACGTTCAGTGAAATGTTTCGCGTGAGTCGCGTGCGGAGATCCACTTCGCGCGGCAACACCTCCGAGTGGGCCGGCACAAGCAGCACATCATCAAACGATAATCCCTCGCGAATATCACCTAGATCCGCCATACGAGTGCCTTTCTTTCGAGTCAAAGTTTGGTTTTTATTAAACAGTCATTATATCATGCGCCATAGCATGAGTAAAGGAAAATTGGGGGCGGTATTTCCTTCATCTTCGCTCTAAACTAT
>CBFDAY010000217.1:0-5352 GCA_965602895.1 uncultured bacterium | reverse complement strand
CCCGTACCCCCCGTACAAACAACGTTTCTCCCCTCGCATCCCTACCACTAATTTCATATTAATGATTGTACATTAACAACCTTTAATGACAAATGCTGACCGACTGGTGGAGCCATTCGTTCCAGGCATCGTATTTCGATCAGAACATGGTCAACCGCGATCCTGCATCGCAGGACCCAATGTTCATGAACGACTTCATCTCGGATTACGACGCTCAGTTCAACAGGACCACCGTGAATTACCGTCACAATTTCCATGTTTTTCAGGACCACATAATTACGGTGGGAACCGAGTGGGAGCAGGAAGAAGCCGACATCATCTCGTCCGCCGACTTCGGCTTCGGCCTCACAACCGATGTGATCGAGGAGCAAAGGCGCAATCTGGCTTTTTACGCTCAGGCGGCGCTTTCTTTCTATGACAGGCTCGACCTGGTGGTGGGCGTGAGGCACGACGACAACAGCGTGTTCGGTTCCGAAACCACGCCTCGTTTCGCCGCGAACTATCTCATCGTGGAAACGGACACCCGGCTCAAGGGGAGCTACGGAGAAGGCATAAAGAACCCGTCGTTCCTTGACCTGTTTTACCCCGGCTTCGGCAATCCGAACCTCAAGCCCGAGGAAAATGAGGCGTGGGACATAGGGGTGGAGCAAACCCTCTGGGACGGAGATATTGTAATAGGGGCCACCTACTTTCGCTCGGATTTCGACGAGCTGATCGGAGGCTTCCCGATCAAAAATTTCTCGACCGCCGAATCTGAGGGATTTGAAGTGGAGGTCACCGCCCGGCTTCCTTACCACCTCGCGCTTAGAGGCGCGTACCCATTCACCGAGACCGAGGACGATGAAGGAAGCGACCTGATACGCATTCCCAAGCACCTCGTTTCGCTGAACCTGAACTACTCGCACGAGCGGTGGAAAGTCAACCTCGACGCGACGTACGCGAGCAGACGCTCGGATGTCACCTTCGCGTTCATCGATGACGACGGCGATTTTGTAAATGACATAACCGATGACGACGCCGACAGCTATGTCAAGCTCGACCTCGCCGCCGAGTATCAGGTGAACGACAACATATCGATAATCGGCAGCGTCGAGAACCTGCTTGACGACGAACTCGAACAGGTGCTGGGCTTTACGAATCCGGGCATAAACTTCCTTGCCGGCGTGCGGGGGGTTTTTTAGCTTTTCAGGCGGCCTGCTGATATAATAATTTCGCAGTCGCGAAAACCTTTTCGCGACACGAACAATTCTTTCAAAGGAGACCGGAAGGACTTCCACTGGAGAGGTCCTTCCGGAACTTGATATGCTCGATTTGTTTCAAAAGGGCGGGCCGGTCATGTACCCGCTGCTCGTGTGCTCACTCGCCGCGCTGACAGTCATAATCGAGCGCATGATCTTCTGGTCGCGAGAGAGAAGAAACCGCGACCAAAGACTCGTCGACGAGATATTGGAGCGCGCCGAGCGCGGCGACTACAACGAAGCCGCGCGCATGGGAAGCGGCTCGAGCGATTCGGTGATCCGCATTCTCGTGTGCGGAATCGTTCACAGAGATTTCTCGCTCAACAGCGCGCTCGAAATGGCCGCAGCCGTCGAGATCAAGCGCATGAGACGCTTCATGACCGTGCTCGACACGATGGTCACACTATCGCCGCTGCTGGGAATTCTCGGAACGGTCACGGGAATAATCCGATCCTTCGAAGCCATGGGCGTCTCCGGCGTTCAGAATCCGATAGCGGTATCGGGCGGCATCGCCGAGGCTTTGATCACGACGGCTACGGGCCTGACGATCGCCATCCCTTCACTGGCTTTTTTCAACTATTTCAACTCTAAAATAGAGGATGCGGCGCACGAGATAGAGACCTACAGCACCAGTCTCGAGATCGTGCACGAAAAAAGCAAGGCCGACAATGGACCTGAGCGATAAGATACCCGCCAAACGAGGTCGCATCGAGATAGTTCCACTCATAGACTGCATGTTTTTGCTCCTGGTGTTCTTCGTGTATTCGATGATGTCGATGACGCAGCCGCGCGGGATACCGCTCGATCTGCCGCGCGCGACGACCGCCCCCCCGATCAGAGAGGAAGCCCTGTCCGTTTCGATCACCGACGCCGACGAGATATACCTGGACGATGAAAGGGTCGGCATTGACACGCTGAGAGCGCGCCTCGCCGCGGCTCGCGCGGCCGATCCGTCGCTCAGGGTGTTCATCAAAGGGGACTCGCTCGCGCGTCACGGCACGGTCGTAAAGGTGCTCGATATTCTGCGCGCGCTTTCGGTCGAGCACGTCGCGATCCAGACCGCGCCGGCCGAGACCGCGCCGACCGGGCCCGAAGAAAAATGAAGGACCGAACGATCCTGGCATCCGCCCTCGTCGCATGCTGCATACACGCGCTCATCCTGTTTTCGGACTTCGGCACGACGCCTCCAACCCTCGCAAGCGCGGTTTCTTCAATCGAGGTGACATTGGTTGCGCCTCCGGCCGCGCCGGCCCCGGCGCCGGAATTGGAGCCTGAACAAGTAAAAGCGCCCCAGCCGCCTGAGAAGCCCGAGCCGAAACCCGAGCCGATTCCCATTCCGGAACCCGAACCGGTCGTTGAACCCGAGGCCGAGCCGATTGAAACACTTGAGCCGACCCCTCTCGTGGAGCCGGAATCTTTTGAATATGCAGAACCGCCCCGGCGCGTCGTCCCCATGCGTTCGGAAGAAGTCCCTCTTACCAGCGTAACCTCAGAGGACGACCGGGCGGGCGCGCAATCGATCGACTCCGCAGCCGATGCGCTGGAATCGGGAGGCCGAAGCGACAGCCTTGTGCCCGCATTTGACAGCCCTCCCGGATACATGTACAATCCGAAACCGAGGTATCCGCGCGACGCCAGGCGGCGAGGCGAGGAAGGGAACGTGATGCTTCTGGTGGACGTGCTCCCCAACGGGCGCGTGGGTGAAATCAGTGTGGAGAGTTCGTCGGGTCACAGGCTGCTGGACGACGCCGCCGTCAAGGCCGTGCGCCGGTGGCGCTTTGAGCCCGCAAAGAAAACCGGCCGCCCGGTGCAGGCGCAGGTGAGGATTCCCGTGGAGTTTAACCTGAGGGACAACAGATGAACGCGCGCGAGCGATTCCTGAAAACGATGCGGTTCGAGAAGGCCGACCGTGTCCCCTATTTTGAACAATACATTCGCGACGACACTATCGAGCGATGGCGCAAGGAGGGCCTGCCGCGCGACACTGAGATCACGGAGTATTTCAGCCTCGACCGCCGTGAGGTGCTGCCGCTCAAGCTTTCGCTGCGGGAAACAGAGCGGTTCGATTATCCCGTCGAAAACGAGAACGACCTGAACCGGCTTCGCAAACATCTTGAAAAGAACCTTAAGGATGCCTACCCGCCCGACTGGGAAAAGCTTGTCGAAAAATACAAAGACCGGGATTATCCGGTCGGAGTGGCAGCGTGGGAATCGGGCATACTGCTGTTTTTGGGCGTTATCGGGTGGGCGTCGCTGGAGCGCGCCTGCCTCATACTCTACGACAATCCGGACCTGGCCGACTCCATAATCGAGCTTTACACCGGCTACCTGATGCGCGGCGTCGAGCGCGCGCTGGAGGATGTCGAGATCGATTTCGCCTATTTCACCGAGCCGATCGCGGGCAGTGACGGGCCGGTCATCTCACCCGAGATGTTCCGCAAGCTCGCAATCCCGCGATACAAGAGGGTGATGGCCCCGTTGAAGGAGCGCGGCATCGAGATCATCATCATGAGATCGTTCGGCAACATCGACGTGCTCCTGCCCGATATGGTCGAGGCGGGCATTACGGGCCTGTGGATGACCGACATGGTCCCGTCGAACATGGACTACATGGCAATCAGGAAAAAGTATGGCCGCAAGCTCGTGCTCATCGGCGGCATCGACTCAAGCGTGCTCATCAAAGATGAGGAAGCCATCGAGAGGGAAATCCATTCAAAGGCGCCGCCACTGCTTGAGTCAGGCGGCTACATCCCCACCATCGACAATCGCGCCCGCTCGCACATCCCATTCAAGAACTTTGCCTACTACCGCAAACTGCTGGAAGAAATGTGCAGCCCGGCGAGTCGCCGGTGACGGGAGATGCTCCGCATCTCTTCTACGTGCATCTGAGAAGAGGGTGCGATTTCAGCGGCGTTTGAGCTACACGCGGCAGGGCTTGTGAGAAGCTGAGAAAAAGCCGCCGATTTAATGGATTGTTTCTGTTGTAGGGGCGCAGCATGCTGCGCCCGGTTTGTCATTCTGAGCGAAGCGAAGAATCTCTTTTTGCCGCAGACGCACGCAGACCGGCGAGTCGCCGCAGACAAACTATGATGTAGGGGCGACGCAGTGTGTCGCCCGTGGATGATCACGGATAAACACCGGAATGTATGGGCGGCTCGTGAGTCGCCCCTGCAAAGGCCCAAAGAAAAAGGGATTGTCATGCGGCAATGCCGCTGGCAATCCAGGGATTTCTTTCTCTTTGCTTCTTTCTCTTTCTTTATCAAAAGAAAGAGAAAGAAGGTTACGAGTCAAAACAATTATTTCCCGCTCCCCACCGGGCAGGCGCGCTGGCATTCAAAGCAGCAATAATAAAGCCCGAGGCTGACCGCCTGGTAGTAGTTCCAGAACTCAGGGCTTCTATAGAACCTCTTCCAGTCCTCCGGTGCGCCCTCCATCGTGAGGTCGGAGAGTTTTTTGATCAGATTCGACAAGCCGTAGGGGAAGTTGTTGCGCATGCACTTCACGACGTCGACCTTGCCGTCCTCTGCGATGGCGGAGACGGGGCACGCCTCGACACACTGCATGCAGTCGTCGCAGAGCACTTCGGAAACCGGCGGATCGGGCTCAAGCTCGGCATCGGTGACAACGCCGCCCAGGCGCACGCGCGCGCCGAGGTCGGAGCTGATGAAAAGGCGGTTCAGCCCCATCCTGCCGAGGCCGGCGGCCTCGGCCGCGTGCCTTAAAGAGACCGGCCCTATCATCCCCTTCTTCTCGTCGCTCATCTCGATCGGCAGATGCGGCGGAATCGTCGCCGCGCGGTGACCGGCCCGCTCCAGGTCGCGCGCAATCTTTAGGCCGATGCGGTTAAGCTCCTCGTATATGATCATCAGGTGCTGCGACTGCACGACCGGCGTCGGGCTTTCGATAGCGGCATTGCCCATCCATACGCCAAAAACGACGATCGACTTCGCGTCCTTCACCAACACATCCAGGTCGGCCTTCGGCTCGATCCTCTCATACGCCTCGCGGCTCGCAATCCCGATGCAATCGGCATCCAGCGACTGCCCCAGGCTTTTTATATCCTCAGCGTTCATGGCGGGTCTGTCCCTCATCTTCTGATCCTTATGTTTAGAGT
>CBFDAY010000216.1:0-5354 GCA_965602895.1 uncultured bacterium | reverse complement strand
TGATCAGCTCGGGGCTCGAGGAATTTCGCAGGATGCTGGGTGACGTCTGCGAGGTGGAGGCCGACGATGTGTTTGAGCAGCTTGTTCGCTCGGTGCAGGTGCGCTTCGATTTTTGCAGGCAAAACCTGGAGTTCATGCGATTTATCTATGCTTTGAACTTCGGACCCGACCGCAAGAAGATCGGCTATGATTTCCATGCGTATGGATTGGAACTCTTCGATATGCTTTCGGGCCTTATGCGCCGCGCCTCCGAGGCAGGCCTAATCCGCAAGGGCAAGGAGGAGGCCGCCGTCTATTATCTGCGCGGGATAATAAGCACATATGTGATGCTGTATGTGGACGGCCATGGAGAATTCCCTCCGGGGCTGGCCCGCACGATTGTGACCGACATGTTGGACGGGCTTGGGGCATTAAGGGCCCGTGGCGAGAAATAAAATCAACGACGGAGTTTTTGACATGGTGAAACGGATTATCGCAGGAATTGCTGTCCTCACGATGATTGCGGCAGTCGTCTTGCTGTTCCTATTCTCTCCTTCGAGCACCTCGACGGGACAGATTCCGGAGCACAAGGCGACAGACGTGAGAACAATGCGGGTCACGGCGGCTCCATTGACCGATTGGATTCAGCTTCCGGCCAGTGTGGAGCCATATGTTTCTAACGAGGTCTCCTCGGAAGTAGAGGGGCGGATAGACTGGATCGGTCCCAAAGAGGGGGACAGGGTTGAGGAGGACGAAAGCATCCTTCGTATCGACCAGCGCTCGTTCCGGGCCCAGATGGAGGAGGCGCAGGCTGCGCATGACCTTTCCGTCAAGCAGTGTCGGCGCGCCGAAGATCTCCATGCCCAAGGCGTTTTCAGCGACGAAGAGATCGACCAGTGCCGGACAAAGGTCGCAACCGACGCGGCGAGGCTCGAGATCGCAAAGATACAGCTTGAGAAGGCAACCGTCAAGGCTCCGATTGCGGGCGTGCTCAACAAGTCGTATTTCGACATGGGCGAATACGTGAAGTCGGGCGACAGGGTTGTCGACATAGTCGTGATCGATCCGGTAAAGGTGCTTGTAAAAGTCCCTGAAAAGGACATTCCGTATCTGCGGCTCGGAGATAAAGTGCATGTTTCTTTGGATTTTTTGGGCGAGAAAGGCGTTGATGGCGTAGTAAGCTATGTCAGCGTCGTGGGTGATCGGTCTACTCGGACATACGAAGCCGAGATAACCGTAGCGAATCCGACGCATGAGATACTGCCGTCGATGATCGCCAGTGTCAGGATTGTCAGGCGCGAGATTCAGCGTGCGATCACCGTTCCGCTGGCATCCGTGGCGCCGCGAGGCGATTATTCGGTTGTATTTGTCGAGAAGGACGGGAAAGCCCGGGAACGCCTGATCGAATTAGGGGTTCTCGACGGCAGCCGCATCCAGATTATTAAGGGGATTGAGGCGGACGAGAATCTCATCGTGGAAGGACACCGCGGCCTCTCGGACGGCGAGCCGGTCAGGGTGCGCGACTCTAATGACGTTTTCCCAGAGGTTTCTCAATGATTGTCAGCGATGCGGCCATAAAAAAACGCACGACTGTGTTCGTGCTGATAGCGATGATCGCCGTGTTCGGAGTGTATAACTACGTTACGCTTCCCCGCGAGATGGCCCCCGATATCAACGTTCCCTATATAACGGTGACTACCACCTACACCGGGGTGGCGCCCGCCGACATAGAGAACAACGTCACCGTGCATCTGGAGAAGAAGCTCAAGGGCCTTCACGATTTGGAAGAAATCACGTCGGTATCGGCCGAGGGGGTTTCGAGCATTACCATCGAGTTTCTGCCCGATGTCGATATCGACGACGCGCTGCAGAAGGTCAGAGATAAGGTCGAGCTTGCAAAGTCCGATATCCCGGAGGATGCCGACGATCCGGTGGTGGCGGAGGTCAGCTTTTCCGATTTTCCCATCATGATCGTCAATGTCGCCGGCGACATCGGGCTGATCCGCCTCAAGGCGATCGCGGACGATCTTGAGGAGGAAATCGAGTCGATACCCGGCGTCCTGAATGCCGCCGTCATAGGCGGTCTCGAGCGGGAAATCCGCATCGAGCCCGATCCGGGCCGGCTCGCGGCGTACGAGATTCCCCTGACGGAGTTGCTCGCCGTGATCGATTCGGAAAACGCCGACGTCGCGGCCGGGAACATCGACCTCCCCGAGGCTAAATTCCAGGTGCGCATCCCCGGCGAATTCTCCACGCCTCAGGAGGCCCGTGACCTGATTCTCATGATGAGAAACGGGAATCCGGTGTATCTGACCGACGTCGCCCGGATCAGGGACACTTTTAAGGACCCTGAAAGCTACTCGCGGATCAATGGGCGGGAAAGCGTGGCGCTAAGCATTTCGAAGCGGACGGGCGAGAACACGTTTCGGATCATCGAAGAGATAAAGGCGATACTCGATGAAGCTCGCGAAAGCCTGCCCGAAGGAGCCGAGCTGATTATTTCGACGGATAACTCCAAGTGGATTCGAATAATGCTCTCCGACCTCGAAAACAATATTCTTTCGGGCCTGCTGCTTGTACTGGTTGTCATCTTCCTCTCCATGGGCTTCATCAATTCGCTCTTTGTCGCGCTTGCCATCCCGCTGTCGATGCTCATCTCTTTCACCGCGCTCCGGTTGGCCGGGCTGACCCTGAGCAATATCGTCATGTTCGGCCTGATTCTGTCCCTCGGCATGCTGGTGGACAATGCTATCGTTATTGTGGAGAACATCTACCGCCACATGCAGGAGGGCGAAGACCGGATAACGGCTGCGCGGGAGGGAACGGCCGAGGTCTCGTGGCCGGTCATCACTTCGACTATCACAACCATCTGCGCATTTCTGCCGATGCTGTTTTGGCCCGGAATCACGGGAGAGTTTATGGGCTACCTGCCCAAGACCGTTATCATCACGCTCTCGGCCTCTCTGTTTGTGGCCATGGTCATCAATCCTGCGCTCTGCTCGCGGCTGATGCGGATAAAGGCTTTTCGCGACATGGGAAAGGCAAAGAGGAGCAGCTTGTTTCTCCGCGGGTACGAGCGAGTGCTCAACCTTTCACTCGATCATCCGGCGTTTATTCTGCTGGTGTGCACGATTGTGCTCGCGGGCTCGATTGTCGCCTATGCCAGATTCGGCCACGGCGTTGAGTTCTTTCCCAAAGCCGACCCCGACAGCGCGATGATGTTCATCTGGCAGCCCGAAGGCACGCCGCTTGAGAAGACAGACGCGCTGGTGAGAAGCATCGAGAAAAAACTTGAGAAATACGAGGATATCGAGCACTATGTAGCCAATGTGGGCTCGAGGCCGGGTGGGTTTTTCGGCAGCGGTTCGACGGGCTCGCACATGGCGCGGATCTCGATAGATTTCAAGGAGATGGAGCAACGTAAGCATGCCTCGCGATGGCTTATCCAGCAAATTCGGCAGGATGTCGCCGGTCTGCCGGGGGTGGAGATCGAGGTGAAAGAGGAGCAGCACGGGCCGCCGCAGGACCCCCCGATCAACATCGAAATTTCGGGCGATGATTTCGAGGTGCTGGCGGGCATCACTCGAGAGGTTACCAAAACGATAGAGACCATCCCGGGGCTCGTCGACCTGAAAGACGACTACGAGCAGGCGCGCCCGGAACTCCGGTTTCGTGTTGATCGTCGGCGCGCGGCCATGCTCGACGTCAATACCGTCATGGTGGCGAATTTCATAAAAGCGGCCGTGCTCGGACGCGAAGTCGGAACGTTCCGCCAGGGCGAGGATGAATACGACATCACGCTTCGGCTTGCGCCGGAAGATCGGGATGACTTGCAGAAGGTTCTGCAACTGAACGTGCCCGGACCGGCCGGACAACCGATCCCGCTGTCCTCGCTTGCCCGCGTGGAATACGCGGGCGGACTGGGCGCCATCAGGCGGATAGATCAGGAGAGGGTCATCACGCTGAAATCGGAGGTCGAAGGCCGACTCCCGAACGACGCTCTTGGCGAGGTCAAGCAGAGGCTGGCCGGCTACAGGCTTCCCAAGGGCTACGAACTGAAGTACACTGGGCAGGATGAGAGCCAAAAGGAGGCGAGCGATTTTCTTCTCAAGGCTTTCATTGTCGCGCTATTTCTTATTGCGATGATTCTCATAACGCTCTTCAACTCCATTGCGCTGCCGGGCATCATCATGGTATCGGTCATACTGTCGCTTGTCGGCGTGCTGATTGGCCTGCTGATCGTCGGGATCCCGTTCGGGATTATCATGACCGGGGTAGGTGTCATCAGCCTTGCCGGGGTCGTTGTGAACAACGCGATTGTACTTATCGATTATATTCAACTATTGCGCAAAGGAGGACTTGCACGCCGGGAGGCGCTTGTGCAGGCGGGGCTGGTGCGGCTTCGGCCCGTGCTCCTGACGGCGATTACGACGATTCTTGGCCTGATGCCGATGGCGACCGGCTACAGTGTCAATTTCAGGGAGTTCCGCTTCGTCGCCGGCAGCTCGAGCAGCCAGTGGTGGGGCAGCATGGCCATAGCGGTCATATTCGGACTCGCGTTCGCCACTCTGCTGACGCTTGTCGTCGTCCCGGCCATGTACGAGCTGATCGACTCCGCCACGGAAAGGTTTCGGTCGAGAAAAGCCGACACGCAGGACTCCTTCAGGTAGCTTTAGGCCATCTGCAAATGCAAGCCTATTCCAGAGAGATTGGATGGGTTCGATGAATGAGATGGAGTTGATAGATACACACGCGCATCTGGAGCAGCTTGAATCCCCGGATGAGGCGCTCGTGAGAGCGAAGGACGCCGGGGTAAGCGCCGTCATCGCAGTGGGCATGGATCTGGCGTCTAACAGGAAAATTCTCGATCTCGCTGCGCGCCATCCCGATATTGTGCGTCCGGCGCTGGGAGCGCATCCATGGGCTATCATTGAATCCGAAATCGATGCAACCGTCGACTTCATCGAATCGCATATTGAAAGCTGCGCGGCTGTCGGCGAGATTGGGCTGGATTACTGGATAAAGCAGGACAAAGAGCTTCAAAGAAAAGTTTTTGGGAAATTGCTCGCTATTGCCGCACGATACGAAAAGCCGGCGCTCACCCATTCGAGAGGCTCGTATGAGGATGTCCTGCAAATGGTCAAGGACTCCGGCGTCAAAAGGGCGGTGTTTCACTGGTACAGCGGGCCGGTCGAGCTTGCGGAAGAGATAGCCGCGTGCGGGTTCCATGTTTCGGCGACACCGGCGGTCGCGTACAGCGAAAAACATCGGGCCGTGATCGAGAGCGTTCCGCTGGAAAGCTTGCTTCTTGAGACCGATTGCCCCGTCAAATATAATGACATTCCCTCCGAGCCTGCGATCGTGAGGGTGACCCT
>CBFDAY010000215.1:0-5388 GCA_965602895.1 uncultured bacterium | reverse complement strand
AGAAACGGCCCTACATATCGTCCAATCGGAAAACTTGCCACGTCTCTCTCTACGCCTTCTGTGGCTTGTCTATGTTGCCAACTGCTTTGACGGTCCTATACGCAAGATAGCCGATACCCGCAACTGCCACAGCAACAAGGGCAAATCCCACAAGCGCGCCTCCGCCTGCGGCGCTACCGATGGCCGCAAGTTTCGCCGTGGCCGCAGACCTGGCCGCCATACCTACCCCCAGGCTTTTCCCCAAGCCGGCGCCAGCAGTTGTAGCAGTCTCGACCGTGGTAGTTGCGACGCTCGTTGTGGCGCCGCTCGCATGCAGCAAAAGCGGCCCTGTACCGTCCGCCACTCCATAGCCACCTGCCGTCGTCCCAACCGCACTTGCAGCCGTCATAAATATCTTTTCCTTTTAACGCTTAACGTTACGAGGAGCGTTCTGTGTAGGTTTCGTTTAGGCTGATCGCGAAAAATGGCGGCATTGTTTTATAACAAAGAAAAATGGCTTGTCAAGGAGAATATTTCCTGGGGGGCCTGCGACATAATTTTGCCGCACTTTTACTCCGCCGTTTGGCCCGCGCCAACAGTATCCGGCCGGGCAATCCTTCGACGCGGACACAGGCGTTGTCCGTTGGGGTCAGGGAGATATTAATAATCGAGGCGAGTTTTCTCTCAGGAAGCCGTTTTCTGCAGGTTCTCTTTGTCGAACTGGAGCGACGCGCGGTCGTAGTCGACGACTGAGATGATCCCCGAATCCATCCTGATGGCGTCGACAGGGCAGGCCTCGACGCAATACCCGCAGAAGATGCAGCGGGTCATGTCGATATCGAAGGAGACGGGGTATTTCATTATGGCTGGGTCTTCGTGCTCGCCCGGCATGATTGTGATGCACCTTGCGGGACACACCGTCGCGCAGCACATGCACGCGACGCAGCGAACCGAGCCGTCCTCGCGCTGCATGAGCCGGTGCCGCCCGCGCCAGCGCTCGTGAATCGGCCTGTCCTCGTCGGGGTATCGCCATGTAACCGGATTTTTGAACGGGTTGGATATGTTCTTGAAGAAATGGCGTGAGGTTATAGAGATTCCCCGGAATATCTCGGGGAAATAAAGCCGTTCCAGAAAGTTGAGCTTCGTTTTGATCGACATCGGCAAATTCTCCAACAGCGCCCATCGTCGGGCCGCCTTGCCCGGCCGGCCTCCAGGCCGGGGCGCTCAAGGTTTATTGCAGCAACAGGATGACCAGACCCGTCACGAAAATATTCGCCAGCGAAAGCGGCAGCAGCATTTTCCATCCGAGCCGCATCACCTGGTCGTAGCGGAAACGCGGCAGCGTCCACCGAATGGTAAGTTGCAGCCAGCACAGCGCGACCACCTTCATCGTGAACACGCCTATCTGGATTAATGCCACCACGATGCCTGGGAACACGCCCAGAAGCATCTCGGTCGACACCCACGGTATCTGCCATCCGCCGAAGAACAGCGAGGTGATGATCCCGGCGACCACGACGAGTTCGGCGAATTCCCCCATGAAGAACATGCCGAATTTCATCCCGCTGTATTCCAGAAAGTAGCCGGCGACAAGCTCGGATTCGCTCTCCGGCAAATCGAACGGCGTGCGTTTGGTTTCCGCAATCGCAGCGGTGAAAAACAGCAGGAACGCCAGCGGCTGTGTCACGATGCCCCACTTGGGGATAAAGCCGAACAGAAGCCCGCCCTGTGCGATGACTATCTCGTCGATCCTGACCGACTGATAGACCATCAGAATGCCTATCAGCGTGAGCCCCAGGGTGACCTCGTACGAGATCATCTGCGCCGCCGAGCGCAGCGCGCCGAGCAGCGACCACTTGTTGTTCGATGCCCAGCCACCCAGAAACACGCCGAACACGGCGATGCCCAGCACCGCCACAATAAACAGCAGACCGATGTTTATCTCGGAGACGACCAGGTTGACCTCGTAGCCGAAGATCGGCAGTGTGTCGCCGAACGGGATGACGGCGAACGCGACGAATGCCGGAAATAGCGCGAGGAACGGCGCGAGCGTGTGCACCGTGCGGTCGGCCCCGGCGGGGATGAAATCCTCCTTCATCATCATCTTGATGCCGTCGGCCACGGGATGAAGCAGCCCGATGAGCGTAAAACCGAACACGTTTGCGCGGTTCGGACCGAGCCGGTCCTGTATGAAGGCGCTCTGCCTGCGCTCGGCCCACGTCAGCAGTCCCGCAAGATTCAGAACGAACATGATCGCGATTGCGATCTTGACAGCCAGTATAACAATCTCCGCCATTTTACCTGTCCATTTCGCCGCCGATCATATTAACCATTCCGAAAGTCGGAATTATGTCGGCTATCATTGCGCCCTCGAGCATCTGCGGCATCGACTGCACTATCGGGAAACACGGCCCGCGGCAGCGGCATTTCCACGGCTTGTCCGAGCCGTCGGAGACTACGTAGAATCCCAGCTCGCCGTTTCCGCCTTCTACCGCGACATAGGCCTCACCCTTGGGCGGCCGGATTCCCTTGACAACTATGTTGAAATGGTGCACCAGGGCTTCGATCGAATTGTAAACCTTGTCCTTGGGCGGGAGGACGACCTTTGGGTCGTCGGCCATGATGGGTCCGTCGGGAATCTGGTCGAGCACCTGCTCGATAATCCGTATACTCTGGTACAACTCAAGGACACGGACCACGAATTTGTCGTAATTGTCGCCGCGGCTGCCCAGAGGAACCTCGAAATCGAGGCGGTCATACACCAGGTAGGGCTTGGCCTTGCGGACGTCGTAGTACACGCCCGCCGCGCGCAGGCACGGGCCCGTGACGCCGTACGCGACCGCGTCGTCGGCCTCGAGCACGCCGGTGTCGCGCATGCGGTCGTAAAAAATCCTGTTGCTTTCGAGGAGCCCGCGTATGTCCACGACCAGCTTATCGACCTTCTTGAGGGCCTCCTGTGTCTGCTCGGGAAATCCCTCGGGCATGTCATAGGCCACGCCGCCGATTCGCGTCCACGTTGTCGTCAGGCGCGCGCCGCAAAGCGCCTCCACCAGTTCCCACATCCACTCGCGCGCTTCGATGGCATAAAGGAGCACCGAAAATGCGGCCAGCTCCATGCCGCTCGCGCCGAGGCAGGTCAGGTGATCGCTTATGCGCGATATCTCGCAGGCGAGCACGCGCAGGTATTGGCAGCGCTCGGGCGTCTCTATGCCCAGCAGCTTCTCCACGGCCATCGTGTAGCCGACGTTGTTGATGAACGGCGAGACGTAATTGAGCCGGTCGGTATACGGGATGACCTGTTGGTATGTGCTGTTCTCGCACATTTTCTCGAAGCCGCGATGCAGGTAGCCGACTTCCGGTACGGCGCTGTGTATGTCCTCGCCGTCGACGTCGACCAGCATCTTCACGGTGCCGTGCATCGCAGGATGCGACGGCCCCATCTGAAGCATCATGCATTCGGTGTGAAGCTCTTTTGTCAGATCAGCCATTTTTGCTCATGCCGGACGCCGCCGCTAGCGCACGCCCCTGGTCTCCTCGCGCTCCTCGAAAAGAGGCTGTTCCTTGTCTATCGGGTAGTCTTTTCTGAGCGGGTATCCCTCGAACTCCGGGTACATCAGGATCCGACGCAGGTCGGGATGCCCATCGAACTTGACGCCGTACATGTCGTAGACCTCGCGCTCGTACCAGTTCGCGCCCACCCAGATCGCGGTGATGGTGTCGATCGTCGGGTCCTGCTCCTCGAGCCGCGCCTTCACCCTGACCTCGTGGCCGTGATATATGGAATACATGTGATACACCATCTCGAAACGCGGCTTCTCGCGAATGTAGTCCACGCACGTGACGTCGCGCAGCAGGTCGTAATCCAGATCTTCCTCGTTCCGCAGGAAATTGCATACGTCGATGATGTCCTCGCGTCCGATCTTCACCGTATCCATATCGATCGACGGCACGACTTCGACGCGGTCACCGAATCTCTCGTAAAGCTTTTTTATGGTTACGCTTTCTTCAGCCATCTGAACCTCGCGCGCAGGTGATTCAGTTCTTGTATTGCAGCACCGACTCGGTCGAAACCTTTTCCTGCATCTTCATGATACCGTCCAGGAAAGCCTCCGGCCGGGGCGGACAGCCGGTCACGTAGACGTCGACCGGGATGATCCTGTCGACGCCCTGCACGACGGAATAATTGCGGTAAAACCCGCCCGAGCACGCGCACGCGCCCACCGCCATCACCCACTTGGGCTCGCACATCTGCTCGTGCACGAGCTTGACGACCGGGGCGAGCTTGTGGCATATGGTGCCGACCACCAGCATCAGGTCGGCCTGGCGCGGCGAGAACCGCGGAAACTCGGCGCCGAACCGCGCGATGTCGTAGTGCGACGCCGCCGTCGACATGTATTCCATGCCGCAGCACGCCGTGACGAACGGATAGCAGAAAAAGGACCACTTGCGGCCCCAGTTTACGACCTTGTCGAGGCGCGTCGTGATGATGCCTTCACCGAACGCCTTCTCTATTCCCATTCCAGCGCTCCTTTTTTCCATACATATGCGAGCCCGGCGACCAGGATGAGGACGAAGACCATCATCTCGATAAAGCCGAACAGGCCGAGATCTTTGAATATGATCGCCCACGCGTAGAGGAACACCACCTCCACATCAAACAATATGAACAGGATCGCGACGACGTAATATTTGATCGATATGGGGATGCGGGGCGAGCCCATCGGCGGGTTGCCGCAGTCGAACGGATCGAGCTTTTCCTTCGAGAGTTTCTTTGGGCCGAGCAAGATCGACACGGCCAGAAAACCCAGGCCGATCGCGAACGCCACTATGAACATCGCAAAAATAGGGATGTGCGCACTCATAGAATGCTATTGTCTCCTATCCGGGTTTGGACCAATGCAAAGGATCCTTGGGGTGAAGGATAGATGCAGAAAAATGATAGCAAAACTCGGCAACCATGTCAAGAAAAAACTGCGAAACGGATCGACGGGGGATATGGGGAAGATGGATGCGGATATTTGAGTCCACGGCAGTTTGAAACAGATGCCATCCCCGCGGAAGGGGACTGTACCAGGAATTACGGGGCCGAAGGCGAGAAACGTCCGCGGCGACTCGCCGCTAGATTCGGGACTGTCCCCTTCTCGCTGTCTATCCTGAATCAAGCGAATCAAGGTCTTCCTTTGCCTGAATCATGTTAGGATGCTCGTCGTCAAAATAATTCCGGAATATCTCCAGCGTCCGCTCGAAATGCGAACGCGCTTCATCGACTTCTCCCATATCCCTCAAGACCCTGCCGAGGTTGCCGATATTCATGGCCACATTGGGGTGTTCAGGGCCAAGGCTCGACTCCCATATCTTCAATGCGCGCTCAAAGTGCACGCGCGCTGCCTCGAAGTCTCCGAGATCATG
>CBFDAY010000214.1:0-5418 GCA_965602895.1 uncultured bacterium | reverse complement strand
AAAATTGCGTGGAGAGAGCGTCGGGGCGGGCGGACCCGGGGGAAACGGCATCGGGATCAAAACGTCACGTTGAGCACCTCGTAGCGAAGCGTCCCGGCCGGAACCTGTATCTCGGCCACTTCGCCCGTTTTGAGGCCCAGGAGCGCTTTTCCTACGGGGGATGCGATGGATATCTTGCCCGCCGCGGCGTCGCCCTCATCGGCGCCGACGAGGTGGTACTCAAACTCGTCGCCGCGCGCGAGGTCTTTCAGTTTCACGCAGCACCCGAGGTAAGCCTTGCCGTCGCCGGCGGCGCCGGGCTCGAAGATGCGTGCGTGCGCGAGCTTTTCCTGAAGGGTGGCGATCCGGTTCTCCAGCAGCATCTGCTGATGCTTGGCGGCGTCATATTCGGCATTTTCGCGCAAGTCTCCGTGTGCCCTGGCCGTTTCGAGCATGCGCGCTACTTCGGGCCGCTTGACCTTCTTCAGTTCATCCAGCTCGGCCCTGAGCTTTTCGTAGCCTTCCTGTGTGAGCCATTCGATGTCGGACATTTCGCTTGCCTCCAAGTCGAATAATACTAGTCCCGGCGTCCGTTGTCAAGGCCCGTCCGGACTGCGTAATCCCCGGCAAAAGGGGCGCCGAGGTTGACACGGACACGGCTTTTGAATATTATTGGAGCGAGGAGGCGTTGAGCCATGGCGGAGATTATGGAAAAGATAAAGAAATACAAATCCGAGATGGCGCTGGCGGCGCTTTATGCTTACGTTGTTGTCCTCGCTGTCGCCACGCTTAAAGAACTCGGCATAATCTAATGTCGTCAGACGTTCAGGGCATCGACGATTTCTTCCACTTTCCTTACGGTGCTCGACGTCTCGGGCAGCTCGATCAGCGGCCTGCCGCTCTCGTCAAACTCCCTCACCAGTTCTTCCTCGGGGATGATCCCTATGAGTGGAATCCCGATCTCCTTGATTCGCTTTTCTACCTCCGGCGATAGCCCGTCGTACGCCCGGTTTATGAGCAGGTTGGTCGTGCCGACCGAGAGCTTCAACTCCCCTATAAGTTGCCGTATGCGATCGACGGCCAGCAGCCCGCGCAGTGTCGGGTTGGAGACTACCAGGAGGTGGTCGATGGAGGTGGTTATACGGCGGCTCATATGTTCCATGCCGGCTTCGTTGTCAATGACTATATGCGGATACTGCTTGCTGAGCATCTTCAGCACGTCGCGCAGCACGTTGTTGGCGAAGCAGTAGCATCCGGGGCCCTCGGGGCGCCCCATGACGACGAGATCGTAGCCGTCGGCCTCGATCAGGCATTCGTTTACTTTCAGCTCAAGATATTCGTGCTTGGCCATTCCGCCGGGCATCGCGCCCGAGCGCTCGGACATTTCCTCCCGAATGGAACCGATTGTTTCTTCCACCTCCAGGCCGAGTACTTCGTTGAGGTTCGAGTTGGGATCGGCGTCGACGACCAGGATCGGCTTGCTGCCTTTTTTTACCATGCTTCGCACGAGCAAAGAGGAGATGGTCGTCTTGCCCACGCCTCCTTTGCCTGTTATGGCTATGAGTTTTCCCATTTATATCTCCTTGTTCCTTCTGAATTTCTTGTCTAAATCCATCGGCCGGCCCGGCTGCGCTTTTTCCGATCGGTTGCCTGCATCATCGGGCCAAATATATGAAATTGAACTTCAGCGTTTCCATGAATTCCCGGCCCCGGTCGAGGGCGTGCTTTCGCGGGAATGACAGGAGAGTTTCACCTGATCAATTAGCAACGTTTCCGAAAAGGGCGTGCGCTTCACGCCGAGGCGCTTTTCGACTCTATAAGGTCGATCACCTTGTCCTTGATCGCCTTCATCTGCTCGAAGAATGGGGCGTCCGTGTTTTTGTAGTAGTCATACGGCGCCTTGCCCTCGCGGTCGAGCCTCATGAGGTCCCTGTCGAACGGCGCGTAGCCGAGTATCTGATCTTCGGGAAAGCTCTCCCTGAGCAGCTCGGCGTCGTCCTCGTCGACGACCTTGTTCATGAGAAGACGAATGGATTGCACGCCGAGGTCGCTCGCCAGCTTGACGATTGAGTTCGCCGTATCGATGCTCCTTTTGCCCGGCTCGACGACTATCACGAGCGCATCGACGGCACGCGCGGTTCCCCTGCCGAGGTGTTCGAGGCCGGCCTCCATATCGAGGATAACCGTCTCATTGCGGTACTCCAGCACTTCGTCGAGGAAACGGCGCAACACGACGTTTTCGGGGCACAGGCATCCGGCGCCGCCGGTGTCGAGCGAGCCCATGACGAGAAATTTCACCCCGTGCACGTCTCGGCTGAATTTGTCCGGGATGTCATCAACTTTAGGGTTGAGCTGGAACATGACGCCGTAGCCCTGTCCGGCGCCTGTCCGCTCGCGAATGAAATCCTTCATGTCGGCGATCGGGGTGATCTCGCGCGCGATCTCCGGCTTGCAGCCCAACGCGGAAGCGAGATTTGCGTCAGCGTCGGCGTCGATGGCCATGACGTCATAACCGTCGTCGACAAGCATTCGCGCGAGCGTTCCGGCTATTGTGGTCTTGCCGACGCCTCCCTTTCCGGCAATAGCTATCTTCATTGTATTTATTGGCTCCTGAGGATGCGGTTTCTTGTCATAATCATTTACCCACAACAAGTATAACAGCCCCAAAGAAACGGTGTCAACGGGTCGATGCGCCGCGATGGACGTCGGAAAGGCGCGGGGATCATCTGGTTATCAGGGTTGGGCAGCGATTGTCCTTTGTGCTGTGCTATACTGTTGTTGTTTTTGAGCGGGCCGAGTGCATGAAGAGGCGCTGTTTTGCAAAGGCGCGCCAGGGCGCTGTGGTGGGGTTTCAATTCGGGCGGAAAGGAGCGGGACATGATATCAAAGGGCGATCTTGTGAAAGTCCGTCTTTCGCTGGGGGGCGGTTCGGATTCCGGCGGAGCGGGCGAGATTCTTATTCTCGGCAGGATGATGAATTACAGTGAGGAGGAGGATATGTACATCCTCGAGCCGAAGGCCATATCGATAAGCAAGGATCAAGTGGCGGGGGTGGACAGGCTGCTGGAGGATTTTGATTTCGACAACATCTCGGAGGAAATGGGTGTAATCGAAAAAGAGCGCGAACGCGAAATACCGCCCGACATAACGAACATCCGCATCTCGCGCGGGCGCTAGCGGAACATCGCCTTGTTTGACGCCACCCTTCGAGCGGCGGATGGAGTGATAACGACTGACTGAACCAGTTGCTTGAGGTGTTCGTCCAGCATTTGCATCCCTTGCTTCTTGCCTGTTTCCATGAGTGACACCATCTGCTCTATTTTGCCTTCCCTGATAGTGTTGGCGATGGCCGAAGTGCCTATCAGTATTTCCGCCACGGCCACGCGTCCTTTTTTGTCGGCCCTTTTGATGAGCTGCTGAGCGACCACTCCCGTCAGGGCCTCGGCAAGCAGGGCCCTGATGCGATTGCGCTCTTCGAACGAAAACACGTCGATGATCCGGTTGACCGTCTTTGCCGCGCTTGTCGTGTGAAGCGTTCCGAACACGAGCGCGCCCATCTCGGCCGTTGTGAGCGCCATGGAGATGGTATCGAGATCGCGCATCTCGCCCACAAGTATTATGTCGGGGTCCTGGCGCACGGCGCTGCGCAACGCGTTCTTAAAGCTGTGTGTATGCGGGCCGACTTCGCGCTGTGTAATGAGAGACCGGTTGTTCCTGTGGATGTATTCGAGAGGCTCCTCTATGGTTATGATATGAGCGCGCCGCTCCCGATTTATCAGGTCGATAATCGCGGCCAAAGTCGTCGTCTTGCCGCTTCCGGTGGGACCGGTGACGAGGATAAACCCGCGCGTGGAGCGCGCGAGCTGTTTCACACCGTTCGGCAGCCCGAGTTCTTCGATTGTCTTGATCTTGGTCGGAATGGTGCGCATAACGATGCCAAGGCCTTTTGTCTGCTTGTAGACGTTGCATCTGAACCGGGCGCATTCGGGTACCTCATAGGCAAAGTCCAGATCGCCCGTCCGCTCGAACCGCCGGATGTTCTCATCGGTCAGTATCTCGTATATGAGCTGTCGGGTGAGATCCGTGGTCAGGATCGAGCTGTTGCCGCCGAAATCGAGCGCCAAAAGGTCGCCATGCACACGTATCATCGGCCTTGAGCCCGAGGCGAGCATCAGATCCGAGCCGTCGCGTTCGACCATGAATTTCAGAAATTCATCAATTTTCGCTCCCACAGGAGTCCTCCGACTGTCTGCCTATACGCCGACGTTGGCGTCTCTTCCGCCGATTATTCTCAAAAACGCCTCTTGGTCGTTCACCTTCTCAAGGGCGTGTTTCGGGTCTATCAGGCCCCGCTGGTAGAGGGAATGTATGTGTTCGTCCATCTGTATCATTCCGAATTTCTTGCCCGTCTGCATCAGCGAGGGGATGCGATATGTATTGCCGTCGCGTATGAGCGTGGCAAGCGCGGTCGTGCGGAGCAGGATTTCCGGCGCGAGCACGCGGCCGGTGCCCTGTTTGTTTCGTATGAGCTGCTGTGAAATGACGCCTGCGATGGACTCGGCGAGCATCGTCCGGATCTGCGCGACTTGGTCTGGGGGGAACACGTTTATTATGCGCTCGATCGTCTTGGCCGCGCTGCGGGTGTGCAGGGTGCTGAACACGAGGTGCCCGGTTTCCGACGCGGTTATGGCCATGGCGATGGTTTCGAGGTCGCGCATCTCGCCCACGAGTATGACGTCGGGGTCCTCGCGCAGGGCCGCGCGCAGCGCCGTGGAAAAGCTTCGGGTGTGCACGCCGACCTCGCGCTGGTCGATGTGGGAAAGCCGGCTCTTGTGAACGAATTCGACAGGGTCCTCGATGCAAATTATGTGGCGGCGGGATTCGCGGTTGATCAGGTCGATAAGGGCGGCCAGTGTCGTCGATTTACCGCAGCCCGACGGACCCGTCACCAGGACCAGCCCCTGGTGAAGCCGCGTCAGGTTTTTCGCCGCCTCGGGGAGTTTCAGGTCCTCGGCGGTGCGGATTTTTGAGGGTACGACCCGGAACGATCCGGAGATGCCCTTGTCTTCGTTGTAGATGTTGACCCTGAAACGCCCGAGCCCTTCTACTACGTAGGATATGTCTATCTCGAGGTTGCGCTCCAGATCGTCTTTCTGTTTGGTGGTCAGTATCTCGCAAAGGCGGCGCTTATTCTCCTCGGGCGTGGCCGCCTTGTGGTTGCGCATGGCCCTTATCTCGCCCCAAAGGCGAACCATTGGCATGGTGCCTGCGCACAAATGTATGTCCGAGGCCCCTCCCTTCAAGGCCTCGGCAAGAATTCTATCGATCTCAGTCAAGCGACATCCTCCGTGACTCCGGGCCTGCTCAATCTGCAGGCCGCCGGCAAAGCACCATTAATGGGCCTGTGATCCGGACGCTCGATGTTTCAATTCCCTATAT
>CBFDAY010000213.1:0-5430 GCA_965602895.1 uncultured bacterium | reverse complement strand
TTGAGCACGCCGCCTGCCAGGAGAATCTCCCGCTGCCGCTGTGAGATGTCGAGGCGCGCCGGAACCTTTTCGCCGTCCACGGAAACGCTTATCTCCGTCTGCCCCTTTTTGATTGCGTCTCGGATGCCCTCTATCCTCAGCGTGTCGCCCTGCTTGATCTTCTCGTAGCCCGATTCGTCGGCGAACTCCAGCGGCACGATGCCGAAGTTAACGAGGTTCGCCTTGTGGATGCGGGCGAAGCTCTTGACGATCTTGGCCTTGATTCCCAGGTAACGCGGCGCGAGCGCGGCGTGTTCCCTCGACGAGCCCTGCCCGTAGTTCTCGCCGCCGATGACGATGCCGCCGCCCTTTTGCTCGGCCTTTTTGGAGAATTCCTCGTCGACGACGTCGTAGACGAATTTGCTGATCGCCGGGATGTTGCTCCTGAACGGCAGCACGCGGTTGCCCGCGGGCATGATTATGTCGGTGCTGATGTTGTCACCGACCTTCAATAGCACCTCACCTTCGAGGCTTTCGGGCAACGCTTCAAACTTCGGGAACGGCGCGATGTTCGGGCCGCGAATGATCTCGACCGAATCGGGATCGGCCGCCGGGGGAACGATCCATTCCGGATTGAAGCTGTACTTTCGCGGGTTCCTGATTTTCGGGCACTCGCCGAGCTTGCGCGGGTCGGTGATGCATCCCCTGAGCGCCGATGCCGTCGCGACCTCGGGCGAGCACAGGTACACGGCGTCGTCCTTGGTGCCGCTCCTGTTCTTGAAGTTGCGCGGGAACGTCCTCAAGGACTTCGTGCCGGTCGCGGGCGCCTGGCCCATGCCGATGCAGCCGAGGCAGCCCGATTGATGTATCCGCGCGCCGGCGTGAATGAGCGCCCTCACGCCGCCCATGATTTCCACGTTTTCGAGCGTCTGGCGGCTTCCGGGGTTGACCTCGAAGCTCACATATGGGTGCACCAATTTGCCCTCGATGATTTTGGCGGCCATCATCAGGTCGCGATACGAGCCGTTTGTCGAGCTTCCGACGATGACCTGCGCAACCTCGGTGCCATCGAGTTCGGCGGCCGTCTTGACGTTGTCGGGATTGTGCGGGCATGCGACCAGCGGCTCGATGGAGCCGAGGTCAAGCTCGGTCACCTCGTCGTAGTCGGCGCCCCTGTCGGCCGAAATCTTTTCCCACGCCTCCTCGCGTCCGTTCAAGGAAAGATACTTTCGCGTCACCTCGTCGGAAGGAAAGATGCATGCGGTCCCGCCGATGTCGACGCCCATGTTTGCTATGGTCCCGCGCGCGCTCATGTCGAGGTTCTTGACGCCCGGGCCGAAGAACTCCATGATCTTGCCCACGCCGGCCTTGCACGTGTAGCGGCGCAGAAGCTCCAGGATGACGTCCTTGCCTGAGACCCACGGGCTCAGCTTGCCCGCAACGCGGATTCCCCATACCTTCGGATACATCATGTAGAAGGGCCGTCCCGCCATGGCCGTGGCGACCTCCACCCCGCCCGCGCCGATCGCGAGCATGGCGAGGCATCCGCCGGTGGTCGTGTGGCTGTCGGAGCCGAGCAGAGTCTTGCCTGGTGTGCCGAACCGCTCGCGGTGCACGTGGTGCGATATACCGTTGCCGGGCGGTGATAGATACACGCCGAATTTGGCCGCAATCGATTCGAGGAAGCGGTGGTCATCGGCGTTTTTGAAGTCGGTCTGGATAATATTGTGGTCTATGTAGCTCAGGGAGAGTTCGGCCTTCACGCGCGGCATGCCGAGCGACTCGAACTCGAGGTAGGCCATCGTGCCGGTTGCGTCCTGGGTCAAAGTCTGGTCTATGCGTATCCCTATCTCCTCGCCGGGCGCCATCTTTCCCTCAACCAGGTGTTCCCTGATGAGCTTTTGGGCGATATTCTCAGCCATCGTGACTCCTTTCCATATAGATGCGCTTTTCTGCGGGAAAGTATGTGCATGCGCAGCCGAGGCTGCGGAATGAATTTACCTAAAATACTATAACATCAACTGCGGCTTTTTGCCTCTGATGCGGGCGGGACGTCCGGAGGAGGAATCGACCCCGGGCCAGCGGATGCCGACCAAGGAGAAAGGGCAAGCGGAAAACCGAGCTGATTCTCCGCCGCGAGATGAATTGCCCGCTACAACCGGACCGGAGGCGGTTGGTCGGCGCCGAAACTCTCCGAGAGCAGTATGCTCAGTTTTTTCTTGAGCATGCTGTAAGAGTAATGTCGTTTGCCGAGACTATAGTTGTGTTCCACCAGCTCTTCGGTCAGCTTCGGGTTCGCGAGAATCTGCCGGGTCAGCCGCAAGGAACTGTCGGTGATGTAGTCGTCCAGCTCGATCACCTTGAAGCCTTTCGGCTTGATGTCGCTAGCGTAGACCGAATAGATATTCACGGCGATCGGCCTTTTAAAATACAGCGTTTCCAGGAAAGCGTTGCCAAACCCTTCAAAGGTAGAGGGATACGTCACCAAATCGGCGTGCGGATAGATATCCCATATCGTGTATATCTTCTTTCCGTCTTCGGTGGTTCCGCGTTTTTCACCGATGGCTCCCGACACAAACAGGGTATTGACGTCGAACAAGCCCGAATATTCGCGCACGCGCTCCTGATAGCCGTGTCCCTCATCGTCGGCGGCGTGGGAGATTACCAGCCTGGCCTTTTTGCCCAGGCGTCGGACAAGTTCGATCGAGGTCTCTATCCCTTTTCGCTTCACCACTCGCGTCGGCTGAAGGATCAGCAGCTCGTCTTCTTCGATACCGAACGATTCCCTCACGTCGGCCGAGTACTCATCGGGCGGCGGGGGCGGATTGTGGAAATCCATCACGTTGGGGATCAGCATAGACGAGACCCCGGTCCTCAGCGCGAGCTGGTTCGCGGCCGAGCTGTTGATCACGACATGGTAAACATTGGGTAGATGCGGCGGGAACGCCATATTAAGGTAGTCCCACACGGCATTGACGAGGAATCGCTTGCGCTCCCAGAAAAAGTCGTGGTGATGCGCGATGGCGGGAATTCCGGTTTCCGCAAGGACTTCGGTCAGGGCCATCCCGAGGGGTATGTTCAGCGGTATGGTGAGCACATTTTGCGGGATCAACAGGTCGATATCGAAGGTCTTAATGAATTCATAAATCTTCTCCTTGAGGTATTCCTTTACCTCGTGGATTCTATTGGAAACCTCCGGCTTCCTCAACCGATTTGCGAAACAATGGGAGTATATCTCCCTGATTTCAGGATGCGCAAAGTGCGCCTCCTCCACAAGCATCGACTTCTCGGGCGGCCTGTCCAGCTCTCCCGCAAGATAGTAACATATGTGCCCCATTTGCTCGAGCACATCGGCCCACTTCGCCATCTCGAGTGATACGCCGTCGGTTCCCGCAAAGCGCGTTGAAATAGCGCCTATATTCTTGGCTTTTTTCCTCGAATTCCTCTTTACCAATTGACAACCCTTTCAGAACAAACAGCTATTCAGATAGAAATCGACTGCCCCAATTTATGAAGATGCTGTCGATTCTACTAAATTCCACCGTCAATGTAAAGCCGTCTTGCCACTCATGGCGCAGGCCGGCAGACGCATGACAGATCGAAGATGGAAACCACCCCGCATTATCTGGTATATTTTTAAATGGACATATATCAGGACGACCGAATCACAAAACCGTAAACCACGCGCTCACTCCAACGAATTCGCGCGGCAAAAAGACGTGGAAAGTCAATCATGGAAATAGTGCTCGCCGACAAGAAAGATTACAAGCAGTGTGTCGCACTGGACAAGCTCATATTCGCAACCGACAAGAGGAAGGAGTTTCTTCGCCGGAGGATCGAGCGCAAAAGGATGTACGTAGCGACACAGGACGATCGAGTTGTCGGACTGATAACGTACGAGCCGGATTTTTTCGGATGCCTCTTCATATCGCTGTTGCTTGTACATCCCGATTTCAGGCGCAAAGGGATCGCCCGAAGCTTGATCGAAAAAGCGGCGAACCATTCCGCCGATGGGCGTATTTTCAGTTCAACCGACGAGGATAACGAAATCTCCTTGAAAATGCATGAAGCGCTTGGATTTTGCCGTAGCGGTTACATCGAGAATCTTCCGCAGCCGCACAGGGAAATAATACTCTTCAAGGAGCTGGACTGATAAAACAGGTGGACCGCGATTTTCTGTTCAAACATGAAAGATCCAATGGTGTGGATTGAGGAGAGGACGGTTGCCGACATGTTCAATCGAACATCGACACTTCGGTCGAAAAACTGGGCTTATGAATGAACTTCAGCGCAATTTTGGCCCCGTATCCTTTTTCTTCAGCAAGGGGATCGACGCGCTCTGAGCGCATTACAACCGCTTTGCCGTTCAGTTGCGCCGCCGGAAGCGACGCGGCGTGAGCGGACGGAATGCCAATTTGAAAGTCAACTCTTGTTCCGATCTCGAGGGACTCAGCGCACGAAAAAAGAACGCCCTCGACCGAAACGTTCATGGTCTGTGCGAACCTCTCAACCGCTTCTCCCGACAAGGAGGCAAAGCGTACGCAAATGGGATAGCCGGCGGGAATCCTCGAGTATTCTCGCTTTTCAGGGCCCGCGTAATGCTGCGCCTCATTCGCAGGCGATTGCGCAGCTTGCATCTACCACACCTCCTTTTTTATTTGGGAGATGATCCTCATGAACCTAAACCAGTCACGGATCCGGATTTTGGTTATCGAAAATCCCACCAAATGCGAAGCCTCTTCGTCTTCGGCCGGATTTACCCACACTACGCGCGCGCGGATTCTCACCGGCGCCGCATACTTACTCTTCAGTTCGATGTCCGCGTTGCCGCCTTTTTCGAAACCGCAGGTCGTCTTTGCCTTAAGCCCTCGCAGGCTCAGGTCCTCGACGACAGCGCTTTCTTCGAGCATGTCGCCGCATCTGATTCGCGCCGAGAAAAACGGCGGGCAATAGTATCTTTCGGAGTTTCGATGCGGCCCTTTTTTCGCCGTGGATTCGGCCATATCGTATCAGCAAAACCGCCGGAAATATCTCTGTCGGCCGCCTCTCCGCCTACGGTGGTCTGATGCTGCAGCCAGTTTCAATTAAAATATCATACCAGTGCGAAAAAGGCAAGCCCGGTCGGGGTTTTCATGTTGCGCAAAACCCAAGAAGGTGATAACATAATAAATAGCAATCGCGCCGGTCCCCGTAGATAAGCCTACCACGATTTTGGGGAACACCCTTGGAGGGGGAATAATGAAACGGGCAAAATGGATAGTTCTCGCTCTTCTTTTGGCTTCAGTCCCCCTCGCCGTTGCGCTTACAAACCAAAGCTCCCGCAGGAATCATCAATTGGCCGATCTCGAGTATGCCCTCGGACATGAGGACGCGAATGTCCGGCTCGCCGCCGCCGCCGAGTTGAAAATGTATGGCGAGTCGGCCGTTCCAATTATCCAAAAGGCGCTTAAG
>CBFDAY010000212.1:0-5435 GCA_965602895.1 uncultured bacterium | reverse complement strand
CGGTCTTTCTATGCGAAAGAATCGTGAAAAGCAGGATGGTCGTAAACAGCGTGAATCCGCCCGATCCTATCATGTAGAGGACGGTCATCAGCGTGCCGTGAAACAGCCAAATTCCCGCGAACGTGAGAATTGTTATCGGCACGAGCGCCCAGATGAAGCGATATTGCTCGTTGGCGAGATTGTAGTTGACCAGTATGGTTGTTGCCGCCACTGGAGTTATTGCGATCCCGAAGAACTTGATCAGCCCAACGAGCTCGGGCGCATCGGTCTTTGCAAGGAAGAGCGCCAGATAGCGCCCCAGCACGATGCAGGCGATTATCCCCACTATCGAGAGGACTATGTCGAGAATAAGCCCGCGCATCAGCACCGGGATCGGATTTTCGCCCAGGGCCTTCTTTCGTGATACTTTCGGAATAATCGCCAGCACTATCCCAATCGGCAGGAACAGGAACGACTTGCCGATTATCGACGCCGTTGCGTAATACCCCGCCAGCTTGAGCCCCTCGCCGGCGTCGCCGTAGAAATGGCGCACGAGGGCGATGTCGACGTTGCAAAACCAGCTCAGGAAGAAAAGCGCGACCACGACCGGCGCGGCGAATTTATAGAGCTCGCGCATTTCCAGTGTTTCCTCATCAAGCGTCGGCGCCATCACCTCGCGTATCGGCCAAAGGGCCACCGCGAACGATGCCACGAAAGCGATAACCACCCCCAGGAGCACCCCTCCGACGCCCCATCCCAATATGGCAAACAAGATGCCGATGCCGCATTTGGTCGTAAAATTGGCGAAATACGACATGCCGAGAAAACCGAATTGCTCTCGCCCCTGCAGGACCGCCCAAAAGACGGGCATCATAAACATGACAAACACGAGCAGGCCCGAAACAACCACGGGAGTGTTTTTTTCAATATTCAGGAAGCCGCCTATGAGCGGCGCGCCGATTATTATGAGCGACATCAGCGCGAACGCCAGGATGCCGACGCGCTTGAGGCTTTTGAGAAACAACTGCCTGATGTTGGCGTATTCGCCCATGGCGCTGTATTGGGCGACGTATTTGGCTATAGTCGTCTGAATCGTGATTACGGGAATGGCGACCACGAAGAGGAGCGACATCAGAGAATTCAGCGCACTGTATCCGTCCGGCCCGAGGTTGCGGCTCATGTATATATGGAACAGGAATGTGAAGACGTTGCCGAGCCCCGTGATTGCGACAAGGAATCCCTCGTCGAAGATGCTGTCCTTTTTGCCGGAAGGCGTCACTGTAGGCTGTCCTTCGTTCTCTATTGCGCTCATGGGAATACTCGCGCTCCGAGGGCCAATTGGGACCCCGTGAAAATTATAGCAAATTCCGGTTTCAAAAAAATCGGCAACTCAAATCCGGCTTGTAGCGGCGCCGCCGGCCGGGAAGGCCCCCTGCCTTACGGCAGCGCTCTCAGCGCGACCTCGTTGGCAAGATGCCATCCTTTCAGGGATGCCCTTACGGCGTCCGTTGTCTGCTCGAGCAGTCCCATCTCGACGAGTTCGCCGAACGAGCCATCGAATACATATTTCGGATGTATCCCGAACCGGTCTGCGAAGGCTGCACACTCGATCCCCTCGCTCAGCCTGAGCTGCTGAATGGCCGTCTCTACGGCCTGCATGTTCTGCGGTATGCGTTCGGCCTCACGGGCCGCGCCTTCTCCGCTCTTCACCGCCCGGATGTATTCCTCCGGTTCGCGCAAATTGGTGATTCTTGTCCCGCCGATGTAGGACACCGCGCCGGCGCCGAGCCCGAGATACTCCCCGTTTGTCCAGTACACCATGTTATGGCGCGAGCGCCTTCCGGGGAGCGCAAAATTGGAGATCTCGTAGTGCTCGTAGCCGCTCTGGATAAGCGTCTCGCGCGCGATCTCGTAGAGTTCCAGCTCTTCGTCGTCCGATTTCTTTTCAAATGCCCCTTCCTGCAGCGAGCGCCAAAACGGCGTGGCGGGTTCGAAGGTGAGACAATATGTCGAAATATGCTGCGGCTCCAAGGCTATTGCCTGCGAAAGCGAATATCGCCAGCTTTCAGGAGACTGGTTAGGGATGGCGTAGATCAGATCGAGGCTTATGTTGTCCAGGCCCGCCTCCCCGAGCAGGGTGAAGGCGCGCGAAACATCGCATGCCTTGTGCGATCTTCCGAGAAAGGAAAGCTCGGCGTCGACAAAGCTCTGAGCGCCCAGGCTTATCCTGTTGACCCCGCATGCGGCCGGCGCATCAGCCGTCGCGGCGCTCAGGCTGCATGGATTCGCCTCGACTGTTATCTCGGCGTCGGGGGAGATATCGAAGCTCTCCCTCAGGCGCCGCAGCAGCCATGTGATCTGCTCGGACGTGAGGACGGTCGGAGTCCCCCCGCCGATGTATACCGTATCCGCCTTTTGGATGTTCTTCGAAACACGTTCCGCTTCCACGGCAAGCGCGTCGAGATAGGCCCATGCGCTTCCATCGAGCGGGACCGACGCGAAGTCGCAGTACGGGCACTTGGAAAGGCAGTATGGGATATGAACGTATAGCGCAGTCATCGGCGGATCGCGATGCCCCCGTTCGTCATCGCACAAGCCCCATTCTGCCGGGCGGCCAGTAGATTGCGACAGCTTTTCCGATCACGTTTTCCCGCGGCACAAACCCCCAGAAGCGGCTGTCGCGGCTGTTGAGCCCGTTGTCGCCCATCATGAAGTAATGTTCCGGCGGCACGCTTGTCTCTTCTTGGCCGTATTGCCCGGCCGGATAATATGTTCTTTCAACCACCGAGGCGGGCTCTTCAAGGCGTCTGCCGTCAATATATATATGGCCCTCACCCCTTGAAGTCTCATTCTCTTCAGGATTCCAGCCGGGGTTGTCAGGCACTATCCGCAGGCGTTCGCCGCCGAGCCCGACGAGGCGCTTGATAAAATCCTTGCGCTGGTCGAGCTGGCTGATTCCCCTGGTCTTGAACACGATTATGTCGCCCCGCTTGGGCTCGGTCATCGCGAGGACCCTGTGGTCCGTGAACGGTATGCGGAAACCATATATGAACTTGATCACGATTATCTTGTCGCCTCGACCGTAGTTCATGGCGCCGCGCAGGGTCGGCTCCATGCTCCCTGTGGGTATCTTGAAGGTCTGAAGGAAAAATGCCCGAATAAAAAGAGCC
Organism: uncultured bacterium; assembly: GCA_965602895.1. Lineage (GTDB taxonomy): Bacteria > Abyssobacteria > SURF-5 > SURF-5 > SURF-5 > CBDUSG01. Next base: position 2,286 of record CBFDAY010000212.1, on the reverse strand, counting down.
AGGATGACCGCATACACGACGGTCTTGACCCATTCCCAGAGGACGGACTCCCAAGTGCGCTCGACGTCGAGCGTCTCATTTTCCTGCGATGCCGATTTTGACATTCCTATATATCCTCTCTCCACGTCCCTTTTCGATAAAGGCCTAATCGACCTGGAACACGGCCATGAAAGCCTCTTGCGGCAGCTCGATGCTGCCCACCTGTTTCATCCGCCGTTTTCCCTCTTTCTGGCGCTGCAACAGCTTTCTCTTGCGCGTGATATCGCCACCGTAGCATTTTGCGGTGACATTTTTGCGGAGCGCCCTGATGGTCTCGCGCGCTATGACCCTGCTGCCGATGGCCGCCTGTATGACGACCTCGTAGAGCTGGCGCGGTATTATCTTTTGCAGCTTCTCGGCCAATTGCTTTCCGCGCGAATAGGCCTTGTCCTTGTGGACTACGCACGAAAGCGCGTCGATGGAATTGCCGTTGAGCAGGATGTCCAGCTTGACAAGGTCGGACCGCCGGAAACCGATAAACTCATAGTCGAGCGAGGCATATCCCCGCGTCGCGGATTTCAGCGCGTCGTAGAAGTCCATGACCACCTCGCCAAGCGGCAGATCGTACGTGATGAGCGCCTTCTGGGGATCGAGATAGTCGGTTTTTTTGTGCTCGCCCCTGCGCGCCGAACAGAGGCTGCACACCGTGCCTATGTATTCCGGCGGCGCCATCACGGCGGCGCTGATGTAGGGCTCTTCGAGGTACGCGATCCGCGCCGGCTCAGGCAGTTTCGACGGATTGTCGATATCGACGAATTCTCCGTCGGTCGTATGAACCCTGAAGATCACGGACGGCGACGTCGTGACCAGCGCAAGGCCGAACTCCCTTTCCAAACGCTCCTGGATGATTTCCATGTGGAGCATCCCGAGGAACCCGCACCTGAAGCCGAAGCCGAGCGCATTCGAGGTTTCGGGCTCGTAAAAAAAGGAACGGTCGTTCAGGCTCAGCTTCTCGAGCGAGGTCCTCAGCGCCTCGAAGCCGCCGGAGTCGGCCGGATACATCCCGCAGAAAACCATCGGCTTGACCGGCTTGTAATCCGGAAGCGGTTCGGTGGCCGGTCTGGCGGCGTCGGTGAACGTGTCGCCGATCTTGACGTCGCGGACGCTCTTCATGTTGGCGATAACATAGCCGACCTCGCCCGCGCGGAGTCTCTCCGTCGGAACTTCCTGCAGCTTGAATATGCCGACCTCCTCGATTTCATATTCGAGGCCCGAAGCCATGGCGAGCATCTTCTGCCCGCGCCGGAGGCTGCCGTCGATGACGCGGATATAGCCCACCGCGCCCCTGAACGGATTATATACCGAATCGAATATCACCGCGCGAAGCGGCGCGTCCGGCTCGCCGCCGGGCGGGGGAATGCGCGCAACGATCGCCTCGAGTATTTCCTCGATACCGATGCCGTCCTTTGCGCTGGCCAGTATTGAAGTCTCGGGGTCGATGCCGATTATATCGGCTATCTGATGCTTTGTCTCCTCGATGCGCGCGTTCGGCAGGTCGATCTTGTTGATGACCGGGATGATCTCGAGGTCGCGGTCCAGCGCGAGATAGGCGTTCGCCAGCGTTTGCGCCTGCACTCCCTGGGCGGCGTCCACGAGCAGCAGCGCGCCCTCGCAGGCCTCCAGGCTGCGGGCGACCTCGTAAGAGAAATCGACGTGGCCGGGCGTATCGATCAGGTTCAACTGGTACTCTTTCCCGTCCTTCGCCTTGTAATCGACGCGTATCGCCGCCGCCTTTATCGTGATTCCGCGCTCGCGCTCGATGTCCATACTGTCGAGCGTTTGCTCCCTCATGTCGCGCTCGGGAACGGCGTGCGTGTGCTCCATGATCCGGTCGGCAAGCGTAGATTTGCCATGGTCGATATGCGCGATAATGCAGAAATTTCGTATTCTTTTCCTTGACATAACGCTTTAGGCACCCCATACGATTCTTACCAAATAAACATTTAAGTATAGCAGATATGCAGGGCCTGTATCAAACGGGATCGGGAAAAAGACGGCCGAACGAATTCGGCCCTGCAGCAGGAACGGTAACCGCAGATCAACGCAGATACGAGTCGGCGGGGAACTCCGCTTCGGGCTACGTCCTCTGCTCCGTTGTTCGCCGAGGAAAAACTGTAACCTAGCGTGATGGCGCAACCTGTAACCTGTGTGATGTCACTTGACAGCGCCGCGCCCCTCGGAAATTGTCATTGTGAGCATCCTCACCCGCTAGGCGGGAGACTTGACCAAGAAACGGGCGGCGGCGGG
>CBFDAY010000211.1:0-5436 GCA_965602895.1 uncultured bacterium | reverse complement strand
ACCGACCCTCCAGAAACCCTCAGCGATTTTGTGAAGGTATTCCTGGGACAAAATCCCTAATATTCAAATCTGCAGGATATGCTGAGGCTGTCGGTCGAGCATTGGGCGTCCATGATGCGGACGATAAAGTTGGATGTGCCTCCCGCCGGCAGCAGCGACGGCGCCATCGGACCCGAGCCGACACCGAGGAGCATTCCGCTTGCGTTCTCGGCGGTGATGTATACCTTGAGCCCTTCAAATTCGGCGGCCGAGTTGTTCTTTACGGTTCCTTCGATCTTTATGGCTCGGGGGGAAGCCTCGTTGACCCATGTCCAAAGGCCAAGCTCTATCTGCGCGCCGGTTTGTCTGACACTCGGGGTTATCGGTTGGGCCGGCTCTTCATACTGGTAGCTCGAATAATCGCCCCGTTCCATTTCTTCATAGTACTCCGGCGGGTAGTAGGTCGCAGGCGGGGCCGGCATATTCTGGAGTTCATCGATCATCATTTGCATATGTTGTCCCATCTGATCCGAAGCGACTTTTATGGACAGGAACCACAAGAAGAAGGCGCCGCCGATTGTTAACAGATATATAGAAGTGATAGTGGCCCGCACCCATGTCGGCCAGACCCTGCCGACCCACATAATCACGAGTCCGATCGGCCAGCAAAAAAGCAGGCCGAGGATGACGGCCGGCGTCGTGAAATACCACGGCGTCGACATTGTTGGAATGGGCTGCAGGGGAACGGTTTGTGGGATACGATGCCCGCATTTGGGGCATGCGTAGGCCTGGTCCGACATCTGGGTGCCGCATTCGGTGCAATATACGAGCGCCATCATTTCCTCCCGGTTCTTATAGGTTCCAAAAGAAATCCCAGGACCATGGTGCTCCCGAGGCTCACTCCGGCAGCTTTTTTTCGATAAACGCGTATGCGTTGTGATTGTGAATGCTCTCGTAGTTTTCCGATGCGACTGTGTACCAGGTAATATTGGGATCGGCCTCGAGCTTCTGCGCGATCTCGCGCACGACGTCCTCGGTGAACATCGGGCGCGAATAGGCTTTCTCGGTCACGAACTTCTCATCCTCCCGCTTGAGGAGCGCATAGACCTCGCAACTTGCGGCGCTCTCCACCAGGGCGACGACGTCTTCGATCCAGACAAACTCCTTGAACTTCAACTGCACCGTAACGAGCCCGCGCTGGTTATGAGCGCTCTGTTCGCTTATCTCTTTCGAGCACGGGCAGAGGTTGGTCACCGGCACGCTGACCTCGAGGATGAAGTCCAGCGTTTCCCTGTGCGAGACGATGAATTGACAGCGGTATTCGGTGAGGCTTTTAGCGCCCGAAACGGGGGCGCTCTTCTCGATAAAATACGGAAAGCTTATCCTGATACGAGCGCTCCGGGCATCGAGCACGGTCTCTATCTCGCACAGAAGGTCCTCCATGTCGTGCATCGACATGCGCCCGCGATGCTTGTTCAGGACCTCGATGAACCGACTCATGTGCGTGCCCCTGAAGCGGTGGGGAAGGTCGACGTACATGTTGATGTCGGCAACCGTGTGCTGTTCCTTCTTGGCCTTGTCCCTGACCACTATTGGATATCTCACTTCCCTTACGCCGACCTTATCCACGTCGACCTGGTAGTTCGCCGGCTCGTTTTGGACGTCTCTCAACTCTTTTTTCCGCAAGTCGATCTACCCTTTCTCAAGGCCGGCCGCCCCCGCGACGATGGGGTCGACGACACCGGCCTCCTTGAATCCTCTCTCCCTGAGCGCGCAACTGTCGCAGTCGCCGCAGGGTGTGTCATTGTTTTTGTAGCATGACCATGTCAGGTGGAGCGGCGCGCCGAGATCGACGCCGAGCCTGACTATCTCGGCTTTCTTCATTTGTATCAGCGGGGCGACAACCTCGATATGCGTCTCGGGCTTCGTCCCGACTCGAATCAACTCGTTGAACGCGCGGTAGTAAATCTCGCGGCAGTCGGGATAGCCAGAGCTGTCGGGCTCGACGGCCCCGATGAAGATCCGCCGCGCGCCTATGACTTCCGCCCAGGATACGGCGATCGCCAGGAAGTGCGTGTTGCGAAACGGGACGTAGCTGCTCGGGATGCCGGCCCGCTCAAGGTCGGCGCGCTCGACGGCGATTTCCGCATCGGTCAGGCTCGAGCCGCCGATCTTGCGAAGATATCCGATGTCGGCGACCAGCCTGCGCTCGACATCGTAATGCTCGGCAATCTCCTCGAACGCCCGCAGCTCGCGCCGTTGCGTCCGCTGGCCGTAGCTCACGTGGAGCATTGCCATCTCGTGCTCCTTTGCCGCCACGGCGGCGGCGACGCAACTGTCCATCCCGCCGCTTACAAGGGCTATGGCAAGCTCCCGAGCCAACGCTCAAACACCCCTCTCGACGCCCGGCCATATGTATTTGTGAAGCTGCAATTGGAGCCGCACGCCGAGGCCGTCTTCCAGGATCCATGATGCCAGGCGGCGCGGTTCCATGATGCCGTAGGCGGGCGACATGTGAACGATGTGCCTTTCCAGAAGCCGATGCTTCCTGATGGTTCCCGTCGCCCAGTCGTAGTCGGCACGGTCGGTCAGCACGAACTTGATCTCGTCGTGAGACCTTAACCGGTCCAGATTATCCCACAACATGCGCCCCGACATGCCGCTTCCCGGGCACTTAATGTCCATGATCGCCGTCGCGCGGGCGTCTATGCCCCTAAGCGACACGCTTCCGTTGGTCTCGATCAGAACTTTTCGCGTCCGCTCGGCGAGGGCGGCGACGAGGGACAGCGTCTCCTCCTGCAGCAGCGGTTCTCCGCCGGTTATCTCTATCAGGCCGGTCGGAAACCCTTCTGCGGCCTCGATCACCTGCTCGATCGTCCGCTCTTCGCCCTCTTCGTACGCGTGTCTGGTGTCGCAGTATGCGCAGCGAAGATTGCAGCCCGTAAGCCGAACGAACGCGCAAGGCAATCCGGCGTAGGAGGATTCCCCCTGGATGCTGAAAAAGATTTCATTTATCTTCATCGGCGCCCTCGTAATAGCTTGCGCAAGACGTCTCGGCCTCGCGCACATTGACCCGCATGACCTTAAGGCGTTCCGTGTTTACGCGCTGCCCGACCTGCTCGTATATCCAGCGTGCAAGGTTTTCCGACGTCGGGTTTTCGCTGTCGAACGGCGGCGTCTCGTTCAGATTTGTATGGTCGAGAGGGGAGAGCACGTCGGAGGTCGCCTTCTTGATATCTCCGAAATCGACAAGTATCCCGTTCGGCATGAGTTCTTCGCCGCAGACGACTATCTCGACGACCCAGTTGTGCCCGTGTAAATTGCTGCATGGGCCCTCGTAGTCGCGAAGGCTGTGGGCAGCCGAGAACGAGGCCTTGACCGTAAGCTCGTACATCTTCCTGACTCCTCTTTTCGATACAAATATCCAATTACTATTTTAGCACAGGCTCACCGACCGTTCAACAATATCGGGGCGGGGATTTTTCGCACATCCCAAAGATTATATAATTGAGATTATCGCGGTCGTTCGGATATGTGATCCTTCGCCTTCCCGCATTGATAATTTGTGAAAGGGCACAACCTGTTACCCATGTCGTGTCACTTGACACGGGGGCCCGCCTCTACGGGACCCGGATTTATTTGCAATCGCATGGGGGCTGTCCCTAAATTACGGGAGCGAAGCTCCGTAGATTTGGGACTGTCCCCTTAAAACAGGAGGGTTTGATAATGCGAGAGTGGATGATATATACTGCGGAAACGATGCGACGCTATCAGGCGCTCGCAATGGAGACATGGCGGGAAGCGATCGATCTTGAACGCGCAACAACGGCAAGGGGGTTATTTCGGTGACGAAACAGTCAGGGGATGACAAGGCGCCGTATATGAATCCATCTCTTCCCGTGGCGGAGAGGGTCGCGGACCTTTTGGCCCGAATGACGTTGGACGAAAAGATCGCCCAGCTCGGCGCCGTCGAGCCAATTGAGAATCTGGCTTTTTCCATGGAAGATTTCAAGTCGCGAACCGCCGACGGGATCGGCCAGATTTCGAAGATCGGCGGCGACTGTATGCTTGGGCCCGAGGCAATCGCCGATCTGGCCAACAAGCTCCAGGGGCGCCTGGTCGAAAACACGCGGCTCGGGATCCCGGCCATCCTTCACGAGGAATGCTGCAGCGGCTACATGGCCAGGGGCGCCACCTGTTTCCCGCAGATCATCGGGGTGGCGAGCACGTGGTCGCCCGAGCTTGTCGAGGAGATGGCTTCCGTGTTCAGGGTTCAGATGAGGGCCGTGGGCGCGCACCAGGGGTTATCGCCCGTCATCGACATTGCGAGAGATCCGCGGTGGGGGAGGACCGAAGAGACATTCGGGGAGGACCCGTATCTGGTTTCGAGGATGGGCGTCTCGTATGTCAGGGGGCTGCAGGGTCCCGGCCTGAAGGAAGGCATCGCAGCAACCGCAAAACATTTCGTCGGCTATGGTCTGTCGGCGGGCGGGATGAACTGGGCGCCGGTGTTCCTTGCCCCGAGAGAGCTGCGCGAAGTGTACATGACGCCGTTTGAGGCCGCCGTGAAGGAAGCGGGGCTCGCGTCGGTGATGAACGCATACCACGAACTCGACGGCGTGCCGTGCGGCTGTTCGAAGGAGCTTCTAACCGACATTCTTAGGAACGAGTGGGGTTTCGACGGCATAGTGGTCGCGGATTACCACACGATCGTCATGCTCGCGCAGTACCACCACGTCGCAAGGGACAAGTCCGAAGCCGCCGCGATGGCGCTGGAGTCGGGCCTCGACGTCGAGCTGCCACACACTTCCTGTTACGGGCAGCCGCTTCGCGACGCCATCCAGAAGGGAATCGTGAGCGAGGCGTTGATAGACGAAACCGTGGGCCGGATCCTGAAGATGAAGTTCCGGCTCGGGTTGTTCGAGAACCCGACCGTTGATGTTGAGAGGGTCGCAAATGTTTATGAGACGCCCGAGCAGCGTTCGCTGGCCCGCAAGATAGCGCAAAAATCCATGGTTCTTCTCAAGAACGAGGGCGATCTGCTGCCGCTTGGAAAGGACCTGTCCACGATAGCCGTTATCGGCCCCAACGCCGACGAGGTGAGAAACATGCTCGGCGACTACTCGCATCCCTCTCACATAGAGCTCGCCGCCCAGGAGTTGGAAGACTCCGCCGCGGACGCATCGGAAAGACTGTCCGAGGGTCAGCCCGTCTCTATGATTAGCGTGCTTGAGGGCATACGGCGGAAAGTATCGCCCGAAACCACGGTGCAGTACGCAAAGGGCTGCGATGTAAATGGCGATTCGACGGAAGGCTTCGCCGAGGCCGTAAAAATCGCGAGGAAGGCAGACGTCGCGATACTGGTTGTCGGCGGTAAATCCGGTCTGGGGATGGACTGCACGAGCGGCGAGTTTCGCGACCGCGCCGACATCGGGCTGCCGGGCGTACAGGAGGAAC
>CBFDAY010000210.1:0-5445 GCA_965602895.1 uncultured bacterium | reverse complement strand
CCTACCTTTGAATCTAGGGAGATGTTGATCCAATGTAGGTGCTTCTGGGCTTCGGAAAACTAGTATATCAGAAAGCAATGGGAATTTCACGGAGAAGGGCTTCTTATCGGGATGGGTGAAGGTTATTTCTGAGAATGCGGTATTCTTTAACTCCAAAATGCTGCAACTTTGACCTCAACCAACTTCTTAAGCCACATGCCCTTAAATCAAGCTTATCATCAGCCGAGAAAATGATTATGCCGGTCAATGCGATCAATGCCTCTTGGACTTTTTGAGAGAGCTTGTTCCAGAGCCTTTCCAGCCAGCACAGGGGCGAACGGTAGATAAAGCGGAGCGCATGGTCCAGCTTACAGAAAGATCTTCACAGGCAGCCATCAAATTCCTCTATGCGAGACGCGCCCGCTTCTTTTGACATACCACGGGGCAGATGCTAGAATACGCTGGAACAGACCAAACGTCTTCCACTCATCTGAAAAGGGGCAGGTTCCGTGCTCAGAAAAATCGGTATCGTCCTTGGCGTCTGCATCGCCGCCGTGGTTGCGGCGGTTTTGTTCGGGCTCCTCCTCAAGCGTCCGCTCCCGGAGGACAAACTCGGGGAAATCGGCGTCATCGACCCGGATTCGCGCTACGTCGAAGTCGACGGCGTGAGGACCAGGTACGTCACATTCGGCGAAGGCGATGAGGCCATCGTCTTCATCCACGGGTTCTCCTCCTCGCTTTTCACGTGGAGTAAGTGCCTGGAGCCGATATCGAAGCAATACCGCGTGTTTGCGCTCGACCTCAAGGGGTTCGGCTTTTCCGACAAGCCGGCCTCGGCCTATTCGACCGCCGAATACATCGACTTTCTGGTCCATTTCATGGATGCGGTCGGGCTGGAAAAGGCGACCCTGTGCGGCAACTCCATGGGGGGCGGCATCGCGTGGCGCACGGCGCTGGAGTATCCCGAGAGGGTGGATAAGCTTATCCTGGTGGACTCATCCGGCTACGTTTCGAGCCGCAGCGGCCTTCCCTTCATCATGAAGCTTGGCCGTCTGCCCGGCACGGAAAAGCTTTTTTCGCTGTTCACGACCCGCGGTCAAATCCGCTCGTCGCTCGAAAGCGCATATTACAACGACGAAGCCGTGACGGAGCGGACGGTCGACGCCTATTACTACCCCATGCGAACCGAGGGCGCCATGCACGCCGTGCTTGCGAGGATTCGGGGCTCAGTGAGCGAGACCGAGAGATGGCAGGGCCGAATCCCCGAGCTTGACCTCCCCACTTTCATAATCTGGGGGGTCGATGACACCTGGATACCGGTCGAAGACGCAAAGAGGTTCCACCGGGAGATCTCCGGGTCCGGGCTCCTGATAATCCCCGAGTGCGGGCATTTGCCGCAGGAAGAAGAGCCGGAGCAATTTGTCGCGGCGGTGCTCGACTTTATGTCGGAGAAAGAAAGGGAAATTCTGTTTACTAAGGCGCGACCGACTTTGCCCGAGGCCTTGAGCCTCGCCGAAGCGACAATGTGATGGATAGAATTCTGAGATTGGAGTGGTGAATCCCGAAGTTATGGCCAAGAAAAAAAGCCCGCCGAAAAAAGTCGAGAAGAAGCCCGAGCCTGAGATCGAGAAAAATGGCGGCTCGAGCGGCCTGATTAAAATACTGATAATTGCCGGAACATTCTTCGCGATTGCGGCGCTCTCCATAGTCACGAAAGGGCTCGACAACAACTGGCCCAGCGTGAACGTCGTCGCTATCAGGATAGTCCTGCTCTCGCTCTGTACCGTGGTCTATTTCCTGATGCTTTACCGAACCCGGGCGTCCCGCCAGAACGAAGGACCAAAGCCGCAAACCGGAAAGAAGTGACTCGCGGCTGGATGACGCGAGGACTAAGGAGAGAACCGCCATGAGAACCGTGCTTGGCCTGGGAATCTCACTGGCGCTGTTGCTGGCGTCGGCGCAGCCGGCAAATGCGCATAAGCTTGAAGTCGAGGACCCCGAGCCCGACCACGTTCTGCAGTGGGTAGCTCATGCGCTGTATCCCATCGGGGACATCATAAATCACCTGTTATTCGGGCCCCACGATTCGGACTCCTCCGAAGGCGACGCCGCAATCGGGTCCCGGACGGACCCACAGCCGCAAAAGCCCAAATACAATTTCTCGCCGCGCAGGAAGCATCCGCAGCAAAGCAGAGAGGAAAATCGATGACAGAGAATCTGCACGACGAACCCGCATCGGAAGAACAGAACGGAAACGACGAGCGGGAACCGGCTATCGAAGAGGTGGAAAATCAGGACGCCGACGAGATAGACAAAGAACTTCTCGATGCGATGAAGGGCCTGCGCCGTACCAACAAGAAGGTCGAGGAATATCTGGACGGCCTCGCCCGCGCCGCCGAAAAACCCCCGCCCGGACAGACGGACAAACCCTCCGACACGCCTGCCGAGTGACTCCGCCCGCGTCTTACACCGCGCGGCGTTCGAGTTCGCGGTTGATGGTACCGATTACCGTGTCGTATTCGGCCGGCAAATCGATCGGCCGATTCGCGTACGCCGCCTCGACACCCCGCAATTTGCCCGTGTGATACTTGAGCTTGAAATCGGTGAACTTCAGGCCGTGGGCGGTCGATATCACTATCACCTTGTCGCCGGATTTGATGATTCCACGATCTTTGAGCTTGAAGAGGGCCGAAAGCGCGACTCCCGTATGCGGGCAGCAGAACAGGCCGGTTGTATCCGCGAGCGCCGCCGCGTTGGCAAGCTCGTCCTCGGTCGACTGCTCCACCACGCCGTCGAACTCCTTGAGCATCCGGATGGCCTTTTGCACACTCACGGGGTCCCCTATCTGGATCGCACTGGCGAGCGTTTTCTTCGCCTTTACCGGCTTGAACTCCTTAAAGCCCGTCAGATAGCTTTCGTAGAGCGGGTTGGCGTTTGCGGCCTGGGCGCAGGCGATCCGCGGCCTGCGATTTATGATGCCCAGCTCTTCCATCTGAAGGAATCCCTTGCCCAGCGCGGCCAGGTTGCCCAGGTTGCCGCCGGGTACTATCACCCAGTCGGGCACGTCCCAGTCGAGCTGCTGCACGATCTCGATGCTCACGGTCTTCTGTCCCTCGATCCGGAGCGAGTTCATCGAGTTGGCAAGGTAGATGTTGTTCTTTTTGCAGGCTTCCCGCACCAGCCGCATGCAGCCGTCGAAGTCGGTATCGAGCGAAAGGGTGATCGCGCCGTTTGAAAGCGGCTGTATGAGCTGGGGGATGGACACCTTGTTGCGCGGGAGGAACACTATGGCCTGGATGCCCGCCGCCGCGCAGTAGGCGGCCAGCGCGGCGGAGGTGTCACCGGTGGAGGCGCAGGCCACGGCCGGGATATTCTTTCCCTCGGCCCGCATCTGGCTCACCATCGACACGAGCACGGTCATGCCCAGATCCTTGAACGAGCCCGTGTGGCTGTTGCCGCACTGCTTTACCCACAGATTTTCGACTCCGATCCGCTTGCCCAGGCGTTCGGCCCAGAACAGGTTGCTGCCGCCTTCGAACATCGACACGATGTTGTCATTATCCACGCTCGGGCAGATGAGCTCCTTCTTTCCCCACACCGAACTCCCATAGGGCCATTGCGTGCGCATGAAACGCTCATCGAACAACGCCCTCCACTCCTCGCCGCCCCTGGTCTTTAAGGCCACGATATCGTGGCACACCTTGAGGAGGTTTCCGCATTCAGGGCATGAGTAGATTATCGTGTTCAGCGGATACTCGCCCTTGCAGCCGTTTAGGCACTCAAACCAAGCCCTGTACTCCATGCCTGTGTATCACTCCTCTCGGGAAAAATGCGCCCTCTCCCCTCCCAGGGAAATTATAGCAAATGCCGCGCGGCGGACAAAATATTATCTCATCTCCTTTGCCACCTCGATCGCGGCCTCGATGGTGCGGTCGATGTCTTCCTCCGAGTGCTCGGCGCAGAGCATTCCGCCGCCGTGCACAAGATACACGCCGTGGTTCGTCATCCTTAAATTGAAATCGATATTCTTGAACATGTCCGTCTTGGTGAAGATGTCGAGGCTGCTTTGCGCCTCGAACCCCTCTTCGTACGGGAACACAACCATGAACATCGAGGAAATCCCCTGCACCGTCGCCATCACGTTGCAGTCGCGCATGGCCTCCTCGATTCCCTTGCGCAAACGCTCGGCGCGCCGCTCCAGCACCGGATATATCTCATCGCTTCGGTCGCGATAAATCTTGAGCGCCACCTTGCCGGCAATCATCGAGAGGGGATTCGCCGAATACGTGCCGCCGCCGATGTATACCCTCTCGTTCTTTACGGAGGAATGCTGGGGACTCGCAAGATCCATGATCTCCCTGCGGCCCGCAATCGCGCCGACCGGCATGCCGCCGCACAGGTTCTTTCCCATCGTGCAGAGGTCGGGCATAACGTCGAAGTATTCCTGCCCGCCGCCGGGCGCGAGCCTGAAGCCGGTTATCACCTCGTCGAGTATCAATATGCCGCCCGCCTCGTGCACCAGGTCGGGGAGCGCGCGCAAGAACTCGGGTTTTCCCGGCACGCCGCCGGCCGAGGCTACCACGGGCTCGACAATGATTCCCGCGAAATCGTCTCGGTTCTCCTCGATCAGCGCTTTCACGGCGTCGAGGTCGTTCATCGGAAAATGTTTGGTGTACTGCATCGCCTCGGGCAGCAGCCCCATGCTTTCTTCCATGTCATACGGCGGCGTCACGGCGCACGAAAGCTCGGAGCTGCCGCCGTGCCAGCCGCCCTGCGCCTTCAATATGACCTTCTTGCCCGTGTAGCCGCGCGCCAGCCGCACGGCGTACATCGTCGCCTCGGTGCCGGAACAGCAAAAGCGCATCTGCTCCGCGCAGGGAACCATCTTGCACACGAGTTCGGCAAGCTCGACCTGATGCTTGTTAACCACGCCCCAGTGTGTTCCCTTGAGCGCCGCGCGTCTCACGGCCTTCACGATCTCCGGCGAATTGTGGCCGAGTATCAGGCCCGAATGCCCGACCCAGTAGTCGATGAACTCGTTGCCGTCGACGTCGCGGAACTTGCCGCCGTACGCCTCCTTTATGTACACGGGATACGGCGCGTGAAAACGGAAGTTGTGCGAGATGCCGCCTGGCATCACTTTCTGCGCGCGCTTGAAAAGCCGCCTTGATTTGGTTGTGTCGATCGAGTATTCCATCTTAGATTTTCTCCTCGTAGAGGGTAGGGAAACGCAAGTCTGAGAAGGCCATTGCAGCCACCCTGATTATACGATGAAACCCGCCATATTTTCAAACCCTGTCGCAAGGGGCTGACATTGAGCTGTGGCCCGTGGAAATTCTGTTCCGTGTAATTCGTGGTTTGACCTTTGTTTCTCTTCTTCGCGGTGCCGATATTGTCCATGGATTACCGCTCCCCGCTCCCCGATCCCCCGATCAGGGTCGAGGACAGGCTTAGCCGAGGGTCACG
>CBFDAY010000209.1:0-5446 GCA_965602895.1 uncultured bacterium | reverse complement strand
GAGGACGCTGGGGCCCTCAATCTCGCAATATACGTTGAAGTGGCCGGCCGGAAGATGCAGACAGACTTCGAGCCCATCCTCGAGCGCCAGATACACCACCTCATCAACGGCGCGATGGGCGTCATGCACGTCGGCCAGCGCGACATCGTCTGGATCCGCGTCAGCAAGGACGCCAAGGAAAAAGGCTTCACGGCCAGGCACCTCGGCGATATCATCCACGCGAAACTGCTGCAGAACTTCCCCGGCATCGTCGACAAGGTGCAGGTGACCATATACACCAAGAAAGAAGATGTCACGAAGCTATTGGAAAAAGCGAAGGTAAGCTACGGCGAGCGCGACGCGCGCGTGGCCGGAATGACCGACGAGAGCGTCGACACGTTCTATTCCTGCACGCTGTGCCAGTCGTTCGCGCCCACCCACGTGTGCATAATCAGTCCCGAGCGCCTGGGGCTTTGCGGCGCATACAACTGGCTCGACGGAAAGGCCGCGTTCGAGATCAATCCCACCGGCCCCAATCAGCCGGTCGAAAAGGGAGACACCATCAACGCCGAGAAGGGCCAATGGACGAACGTCAACGCGTTCGTCTTCCAGAAATCCAACAAGAAGGTCGAGCGCTTCAACGCTTACTCGATGATGGAAGACCCGATGACCTCGTGCGGCTGCTTCGAGTGCATCGTGGCGATCGTGCCCGAGGCCAACGGCGTGATGGTGGTAAACCGCGAATATCCGGGTATGACCCCGAGCGGGATGCCGTTCTCCACGCTCGCAAGCACCACCGGCGGCGGCCTGCAGACGCCCGGCTTCATCGGCGTCGGCAAGGTATATCTCAGCAGCAAGAAGTTCATCTCGGCCGACGGCGGCCTGGGGCGTATCGTGTGGATGCCGAAAGAGCTCAAGGAGGTCATCCGAGAGGGCCTCGAAGAGCGCGCGAAAGAGCTTGGGCTCGACGATTTCTACGACAAGATCGCCGACGAGACCGTCTGCGACAATGCGGCCGACTTGTTGCCGTATCTCGAAAAGGTCGGTCATCCGGCGCTAACCTTGCCGCCGATGTTTTAAATAAAAAGATCCGCAAGGATTCCAGGTTAATCTAATGGCAGTCCTCGACGGCCCCCCGTCGGAGGACTGCCAAAATCAAAGGAGAGGTCCATATGGCACTTACAGGTCTGGACATCTACAAGTTGCTGCCCAAAACCAACTGCGGAGAATGCAAATCACCGACTTGTCTGGCCTTCGCGATGCGGGTCGCCCAGAAGCAGGCCTCGATCGAGGAATGCCCGGACATAACCGATGAGGCGAAAGAACAGTTGGGCGCAGCCTCCGCTCCTCCGATTCAGCTTGTTACGATCGGCGCGGGCGACGACAAGGTCGAGATCGGAAACGAGACGGTGCTCTTCAGGCACGAGGAAACTTTCCATCACCCGTGCGGCATTGCGGTAACGGTTTCCGACAGCTTATCCGAAGATGAAGTCGCGGCACGGGCCGACAAAATCGTTCATCTCGTCTTCGAGCGTGTCGGCACCAGGATCGCCGTCGATATGGTTTGCGTCGACAACGACTCGGGCGATGCGGCCAAGTTCGCCGCCGCTACAAAAATAGTCGCCGATAAGTGCCCTATGGCGATTATACTCAACAGCGAGAATCCCGACGCCCTGAAGGCCGCCCTCGAAGTGTGCGCCGACAAGCGACCACTGCTCTACGGAGCGACCGCCGACAATTGCGACGCCGTCGCGGCGCTTGCCAAAGAAAAGAATTGCCCCGTTGGAGCAAAGGCCGACGGGCTGGAAGCGCTCGCCGAATTGACCCAGAAGATCTCGGGCGCGGGCGTCAAGGAAATCGTGGTCGATTCCGGAACACGCGACGCCAGGCAGACGCTCGAAGACCTGACCAAGGTGCGCCGCTACGCGCTCCGAAAATCGTTTCGCCCGCTCGGCTATCCGCAGATAGCGTTCTCCACCGGCGGAGACGACCCGATGCTGACCGTCCTCAACGCGGCGACCTACATCGCCAAATACGCGGGGATCGTCGTCACCGACGCGATCGAGCCGTGGCAGCTCATGCCGCTGCTGACCGCGAGGCAGAACATATACACGGATCCCAGGAGCCCGATACAGGTCGAAGCCGGAGTCCATAAAGTGGGCGAGCCCACGGCCGAATCGCCGCTGCTTATCACGACCAACTTCTCGCTCACCTATTACACGGTCGAGGGCGACGTGGAAAGCTCCAAGGTTCCGACAAACATTCTCGTAGTAGACACGGAAGGCACGTCGGTTCTTACCGCCTGGGCCGCCGAGAAGTTCACGACCGACCAGATTGCGGCCGCGATGGAAAAGGCCGAAGTCGAGGCGGTGGCCCCTCACAAAAAAGTCGTTATCCCCGGCCTGATCGCCGTCGAGAGCGGCAAGCTGCAGGATGAAACGGGCTGGGAAGTAATAGTCGGTCCCAAGGAGTCGTCCGGACTCCCGTCGTATCTCAAGGCAAACTGGGGCGGCTGAGCCTTTGGCGCAGTATAAGATCAAATTCTTGCCGGAGGGCGAAGTTGCGACCGTCTCCTCCGAGGATACCCTCCTTGACGTCGCCCAGCGCGCAGGGGTATACGTTTCTTCCCTGTGCGGCGGCGACATGATCTGCGGCAAATGCCGCCTCGTCGTCAAGGAGGGACAGGTGTTCGAGGAGCAGCACATGCTGCTCTCGCGCGAAGAGGTGCGTCGCGGTTACGTGCTCGCCTGCGCCAGCCATCCACGCAGCGACCTCGTGGTCGAGGTCCCGATCGAGTCGCGGATGGAGGGCAAGCAGATCGTCATAGACGAGGACGCCCAGAGGTTCAGCGGCCTGGCCCGCGTCGATCTCGAGAAATATGAGTTTGAGCGGTCCACACTTGCGGAGAAGTTTTACCTCGAGCTGTCGCCGCCGTCGCTCGAAGACAGCCTTTCGGACCTCAGCAGATTGTTTCGCGCGATAAAGCAGAAGGTCGAGGCGCCGATAATGCAGACGGGGCTGAAGAATATTCGGCGGCTGCCGCAAATACTTCGCCGCGGCGATTGGAACGTTACGTGCACGCTCGGCCAGCGCGGCGGCACCGTCGAGGTGATAGAAATTGAGGAGGGTGACACGTCGGGGAGGAATTACGGCGTGGCGGTCGATGTAGGGACGACAACGATCGTGGTTCACCTCATCGATATGAACGATTCCAAGGTGCTCGCCACAGACGCCACATATAATTCGCAGATTGCCTTCGGCGAAGACGTCATCACGCGGCTCATCTACGCCAAGAGCGAAGTCGGAGGTCGCGAGCGGCTGCACGAGTCTGTCATCGGCAATATCAACATGCTGATCAACAACACCGTGAGCGCGGCGGGCGTCAATATCCAGGACGTCACCTGCGTGCTTTGCGCCGGCAACACGACAATGATGCACTTTTTGCTCGATCTCGACTCCTCCAACATCCGGCGGGAGCCCTACATTCCGGCGGCCACACATATTCCGCCCGCCCGGGCCATCGAGGTCGGCATCCAGATAAACCCGCGCGGCCTGCTGTACGGTGTGCCCAACGTGAGCAGCTACGTCGGGGGCGACATCGTCTCGGGCGTGCTGGCCTCGAGAATATATCGCTCGCAGCGGCTATCGATGCTTATCGACGTCGGCACCAACGGCGAGATCGTCGTCGGCAACAACGACTGGCTCATGTGCTGCTCGGCGTCGGCCGGTCCGGCGTTTGAGGGCGGTGAGGTCAAGTTCGGCATGCGGGCCACGCACGGCGCGGTCGAGAAGGTGAAAGTGCACAACGGCGGCGAGAACGTGGAAATGATCGTCATCGCCGACGAGAAGCCCCGCGGAATCTGCGGATCGGGCCTGATCGACATAATATCCGAGCTGAGGCGCGAGGGCGTGGTCGACAGGGCGGCCAAATTCGCGGAGCCGAGCTATTGCAGCCGCTTAAGGCAAAACAGCGACGGCGTGGAATTCGTGCTTGCCTATGCGGCCGATACCGCGATAGAGCGCGACATCGTTATCACGCAGGCCGATATCAACAACCTCGTACGGTCAAAGGCGGCCGTTTACGCAGGCGCTTCGGTTCTCATCAAGAGTATGGACCTCAATTTCAGCGACCTGGAGCAGGTATTCATCGCCGGCGGCTTCGGCAACTACCTCGATCTTCGCGGGGCGATCGCGATCGGTCTGCTGCCGGATATCCCGCTCGAAAAAATCAAGTTCATCGGCAACAGTTCCCTCACCGGAGCCAGGGTGGCGCTGCTTTCCCGAGAGGCCCTGGACGAGGTGGAAAAAATAGCCCAGAAGATGACCTATATCGATCTGAGCAGCAACAACCAGTTTATGGACGAGTACAGTTCCGCCCTGTTTTTGCCTCATACCAATGTGGAGCTGTTTCCGTCCGTTCAGTGATAAACGGAAAACGGTGAAGTTTTGCATATAACCAACGAGAAACGGAGGACCCTATGGAAAGCGTAGTAGAAAAGTGGACCGCAAAGGTGAACACCATCACTCTCGGCGCCACCAAGGATCAGGGCGGCACGCGCGAGACGACGGTCACCATAGGCGGAAGCAGCACGTTGCCCTATCTGAACTTCGAGGGAGAATGGCCGAACCCGCCTGCGATCGCTATCGAGATCCTGGACGTGACGCCCGAGGACTGGCCCGAGCCGCTGGTCGAGGCCTACGGCGATGTGTGGGACGATCCGGCCAAGTGGGCCAAGCGTGCCGTGGAGAACGGGGCCGAAATGGTGTGCATCACGCTCAGGGGCACGCACCCCGACTTCCATAACCGATCCGCCGACGAGGCCGCAGGCGTTGTGAAGGACGTGCTCGGCGCCGTCGGCGTACCCCTTATCATCTGGGGCTGCGGCGACTTCGACAAGGACAACGATGTGATGCCCGTCGTGAGCCATGCAGCCTCCGGCGAGAACTGCCTGCTCGGGACCGCAGTCGAGAAGAATTACAAGACGCTTGCGGCCTCGTGCCTTGCGGACGGACACAAGATAATCGGCGAGTCGCCGATCGACATCAACATCGCCAAGCAGGTGAACATCCTCGTTTCCGAGATGGGAGTCAAACTGGAAGACATCGTGATCTTTCCCGCCACGGGCGCGCTCGGCTATGGCGTCGAATACAGCTACTCGATCATGGAGCGAGGCCGCACGGCCGGGCTCTCGGGCGACACGATGCTCGCGCAGCCGGTGATCTGCATCGTCGGCCATGAGACATGGCGCGTCAAAGAGGCCAAGGCCTCGGCCGAAGAATTCCCGGCCTGGGGCGACCTCAGCAAGAGAGGCCCCATCTGGGAGGCGACCTGCGCCGCAACGCTGCTGCAGGCGGGCGGCGAGATAATGGTCATGCGACATCCCGACGCCGTCGCAAGTTTCAAAAAATTGGTGAGTCAATTTACCGCATAAGTCGGTGGCCTCGTCGCGAGGGGAGACACCTCATC
>CBFDAY010000208.1:0-5470 GCA_965602895.1 uncultured bacterium | reverse complement strand
CCTCTCATTTAGCCGATGCAAGGATACGAAGTATCCGTGGAGGGGGCGACTCGCCCCTCAGGTCACGAGCGCGGCGTGTGCTTTCAGTATCTTCTCGGCTTCTTCGATTGTTTCCCTGACGATGTCGGCCGCGGGTTTTACCTCGTGGATCATGCCGGTGACCTGTCCGGCGGGCAAGCATTGGCGAGTCGCGTCGTGTATCTCGCCGTCGCTGATGAAATTCAGAACTTCGGCATTCATCGAAACGAGTATCTGCTCCGGGAATTTTTTCAGATCCTCGGGACGCTCCTCCCAGTCGAGGATGTAGTCGTTGCATATGGCGCGGAGCGTTTTGCCGGTGTAGCAGCGGCTGACAAAGGTGTCCTCGTCGCGAGCCTTGACGAGAGACTCCCGGTACGTTTCGCTCGACCTTGCCTCGGGCGTCGCGATGAAGCGCGTTCCCATAATGACGCCGCATGCGCCGAGCGCGAGCGCCGCGGCGAGGCCGCGTCCGTCTCCGATTCCGCCCGCGGCGATTACGGGCAGCCCTGTCGCGTCAACGACCTGCGGCACAAGAGCGAACGTGCCTATCTTTCCCGTGTGACCGCCGGCCTCGGTGCCCTGCGCGACGATCACATCGGCCCCGGCCTCCTTGGCCCTGAGCGCGTGGCCTACCTTGCCTATCATGCAGAGCATCTTCATGCCGCGCTTGTGACCCTCTTCGATGATCTCGGCCGGGATGCCGAGTCCGGACACGAACACCGGAACGTTCTCGTCGTATATGACTTCCATCTGCGCTTCAAGCATGTCGGGCAGCGGCATCAGGAGATCGACGCCGAACGGCTTGTCGGTTATCGATTTGATGGTCTTGATCTCCTCGCGCAGAAAGTCGGGTTCCATGGCGGCCGCTCCGAGCACGCCCATTCCGCCTGCCTTTGAGACGGCCGCCGTCAGCGCGCTGAACGAGACGCCTCCCATTCCCGCCAGGATCACGGGATGCTTTATGCCGAGAATCTCACAGATTTCCGTCTTTATCATGTCCTCTTTCCTCCCTTGCGCAAAAGCCGAAACGGCATCCAACCCTCAAGCATTAAGATGCGGCGGCGGATCGGCCGCCCTGCGACGCGCACCATTCTATCAAACGCCCCACCGGAAGTCGAGCATCCGTTCCGGCCGGCTCCGGCCCAAGAACTCTCATTGACAACGGGTGAAAGGGGAAAGACTCTACGCGTTCCGCAGCCTCGCGGCGAGATGTGTGTGGCGGCGCTTCATTTTCGCGTTCTTGATGGCCGTCGAAAGGGCGTCTCGCGAGCCGACAAACACGACCAGCTCTTTACCGCGAGTGGCGGCGGTGTAGATAAGGTTTCGCTGCAGGAGTATGTAGTGCTGCATGATGACGGGGACGACCACCGCCCGATATTCCGACCCCTGTGATTTGTGTATGGAGATGGCGTAGGCAAGCTCGAGTTCGTCCAGTTCGGAGAACTCATAGGCGACGATGCGGCCGTCGAAGTCGACCGCTATTTGTTTGTCCTCGTGGTCTATCGAGAAGATGAGCCCGAGGTCGCCGTTGAAGACGTCCTTCTCGTAGTTGTTTCGTATCTGCATCACTTTGTCGCGCGGCTTGAACTTGCGCAAGCCGTGCGCGAGTTCGCGGCCGGTGGGGTTGAGCAGCCCCTGGAGCCTGACATTGAGGTCCGAAACACCGGAAATCCCCTTGTGCATCGGGCTTAAGACCTGGACGTCGAGCAGAGGGTCCATCCCGAACGCCGTCGGAATGCGGTCGGTGACGAGGGTTTCAATCGTGGCCGCCACCTCCTCCGGCGCGGCCCGCTCGATGAAGTGAAAATCTTGTTTCTGCGCGTCTTCGCCCTGGGGCAGGACCGGCTCCTCGCCCCGGTTGATCCGGTGCGCATTGGTTATGATGAGGCTGCCCTCGGATTGCCTGAAAATCTCGGTAAGCCTCACCACGTCGACGGAACCGGACTCGATCAGATCCCTCAGGACGTTGCCGGGACCGACCGAGGGAAGCTGGTCGGCATCGCCCACAAAAATGAGGCCCGCCTCGGGCGGTGTCGCCTTGAGCAGATGGTAGAAGAGCACTATATCGAGCATCGAGCTTTCGTCGATGATGAGCATGTCGCAGTCGAGCGGGTTTTCGCGGTCGCGCGCGAAATTCATCCGGCCGGGGCTGAACTCAAGAAGTCGGTGAATGGTGGCGGCGGGGATTCCGGCAACCTCTTCCATCCGTTTGGCCGCCCTGCCGGTTGGAGCGGCGAGCTGCACGCGCTGCTCTTTCGCATCGAATATGTCAACGAGCGCGCGCACAACGGTGGTCTTGCCCGTGCCCGGCCCGCCCGTGATAACGAGAACCTTGCTGTCGACCGCCAGGCGTATCGCCTCGCGCTGGCCTGCGTTGAGGGCTATGCCGCGTCGCTTTTCGAACCACAGGGCCGCCTTCTCGGCGTCGATGGGGGGCAGCAGCCTCAGCGAAGCGCATATTCCCCTCAGCAATCCGGCGGCGCCGGTTTCGGCGACGTGGAGCGGAGCGAGATACGCGGCTTCATTATCGTCGATCCGCTCGATTGCGATCTTCCGTTCCCGAAGCAGGGTCTCAATACCTGCGGAGATATGGGAGGGAAGCAGCTCGAGCATCGCACAGCATCTCTTGACCAGCGATTCCTTCGGGAAATAAGTGTGGCCCTCGGCGGTCGTCTCGGTCAGTGCGTGAAGCACGCCGGCCGCCGCGCGCTCGGGAGAGTCGTACGGTATGCCCATGTTGCGCGCAATCGAGTCGGCCTGCTTGAAACCGATGCCGTGGATGTCGTATGCCAGCCTGTAGGGTTCCTCGCGGACGACGCCCGAGGCGGAGCCGCCGTATTGCTTGATGATCTTGGTGGCGTATGCCGGCGTTATCCCCTGGGCCTGAAGAAAGATCATCGTCTCGCGCAGGTCTTTGTGCTGTTCCCAACTGGAGACGATCTTCTCGAGTGTTTTCCGCCCAATGCCCTGAACCCGGCGGAGCCGCTCGGGCTCCTCGCTGATTACGCGGAGCGTGTCCGGGCCGAACTTCTCGACAATGCGCTCGGCCATGACGGGGCCTATGCCCTTTATCAGGCCGGAGGAGAGATATTTCTGGATTCCCTCGGCCGAAGACGGTGGAATGATCTCGCACGAAGCGACCTTGAATTGCGGGCCGAACTTGCGGTTTTCCTCCCAGCTTCCGCAGGCACGGACGTTTTCGCCTTCCCGCAAACCGGGAATATGGCCCACGATGGTTGCGGATTCCTTGCCCCCGTCGGGAATCAGGCGGGCGACGGTATAGCCGTTTTCGTCATTGAAAAAGACTATTTTCTCGATCGTGCCCTCGAGAACCTGTTCATCCGAATTTTTCATTAATATCCATTCCGCCGCCGAAAAAAGGGTGCATTCTATCCATCTATCTATTGCAACGCTAAGATTATATGCAAACCCGCCGCCTCATTCAACCTCGCCGACCGACCGGGCTCGTTTTTGACTTTGGGCACGGGCATCGAATATTATGTGGCTCGGCGCCCTTTTTTGGTTGTAGGCCATTTTCCACCGGAGAATCCGGCGGGCGGGGGGAATTCGCAAGCATGGATGAAATCGTCGAACATAGAAGGTCCGGGAGTATGGAGTGGCGCGACGCGCTGGCGCTCGCGGCGCTCATCGCCGTGATCCTGATTTATTTTCGCCAGATCCTGTGGACCGACGAATACATCTACGGCGAACTCGACATCCGCCGCCACTTCTACTTTTTCAAGAAAGTCTCATACGAACTCATGCGCGGCGGCGAACTCCCGCTGTGGATTCCACACCTTTATTGCGGGATGCCGCTGCTGGCCGCATCGCAGGCGACCCCGTTCTATCCGGTCGACCTCGCGCTGATGCTCACCGGAGCGCCGCTTAACAAGGTGTTCAATTGGGAGCTTTTGATCCATCTCATTGCCGCGCAGGCGTTTTCTTATCTATTCTTCAGGCGGTTGTTCGCTCGTCGCATAGTGGCCGTGTTCGGTGCAATGTGGTTCTGGAATGTGTTTTTCCTCAACTCGATCGATACCGGGGACGCGCTGAATATCAGGGCAATGCTGCTTGTGCCCGCCGTGTTCTACTTCGTCGAGGCGGGCATGTCGGAAAGCGGACGTCCGCGCGACTTTCTCTTCGGCTCGCTGGCGCTGTCGATGCAGGTGCTGTGTGGGGGACTGCAGAACACGTTCTACACAATGGCGGCAGCCACGGCCTATGCCGCATTCCGACTTGCATGTCGCGCGCGCAGGGGGGAAGAGGTCGTCCGCCCGGCGATCGGGTTCGCGGCGATGATGGTTGTCGGGCTGGCGCTGTCGTCCGTCCAGCTTCTGCCCGCGTGGGAATACAGCCGCTACAGCGTGAGGGGCGCGGCAGGGATCCAATGGTTCAAGGTCTGGGCCCTGAAGCCGTATCAACTCATCGGCTACGTCGTGCCCATGTTCGAGGGCAGGGGCCGCGAGCACGGCTACTTCGGGATTGCGCCCCTCGTACTCGCCGCATACTCTCTTGTGTTTTGGAAAAGCCCGCGAAAATACTTTTTTCTGGCGCTGGGAGCGCTCGCCATGATCTATTCTTTCGGCGGGAACACGGTCATATCATCCCATCTTGCGGGACTGCCGATAGTGAGGGGGTTCAGAGGGCCGTTCAGGGGAGCGATCTTTTTCAACATGGCGATGTTTGCGCTCGCCTGCGGCGGGCTGGTCGGCCTCCTGGACCTCGCCGATACGGACCGCGGCAGGCGCCGTTTGTTCGCCTTTGGCGCCGTCGGCGCGGCCCTTGCGGCAGGCTTCGTCGCGACGGCCATTTGGGCGCGCGGCTACCCGGGCTTCAGGATGTCGGTAGTCGCCGCATCGGCTGTTTTCCTGGCGCTGTCCATTCTTGGGGTGTTTGCGCTCTGCGTCTCCGGGAGGTTAAAGGCGCCGGCCGCTTTTGCCCTGGTGTCGCTGCTGGCATTCGATCTTGCGCTTAATCACGGCGCTTTCTATGCTCCGACGCGGGTATCCGAGGCTTTCGGGAGAGACTGGAGCGTCGGCTTCCTGGAATCGCAGCAGGACGATGGCTCCTTCAGGATAGCCGCATACAACACGGCGCACACCAACTACTTCGGGTTGTTCGGATTTGAATCGGCGAATGGGCATCATCCGTTTCCCACGATTCGTTACGCTATGTTCCTGCCGCTGCTCAAAAACCCTGTCTTGGCCTCCCTCGCCGGCGTCAAATACAACGCGATTTATTCGAGGGACGATGACGGGCGTCCGCTGGACCCGCCCGTTGAGAGCGCTGAAGATGTATTGTTGAACGAGCTTCCCGTCGCGCCCCTTCCCCGCGCGTTTCTGGTCAGTCAATTCAGCGTTTTGCCGGAGGCGGATGTGCTGGACGCGATGCAGCAGCGCGGGTTTGACCCCGGTCGGGAGCTGATTCTCGAAGAAGCCCCCGACGATTT
>CBFDAY010000207.1:0-5538 GCA_965602895.1 uncultured bacterium | reverse complement strand
TGGCGATTGCAGTTCGCATCTCCGTGTCGGCCCGAATGTTCCGCAGCTTGTAGTAATCCATGATTCCCAGGGTGCGGTCGCGGAAGGCCTGGGAGATGGCCTTGGGCACTTCGGCCTCGGCCTCGACCACCTTGGCGCGCATCTCGACCACCTGCGCCCTCATCTCCTGCTCCCTGGCGACGGCCATCGCTCGGCGCTCCTCGGCCTTGGCCTGCGCTATCTGCTTGTCGGCCTCGGCCTGCTTGGTCTGAAGCTGCGCGCCGATATTCGCGCCGACGTCGACGTCGGCGATATCGATCGAGAGTATCTCGAAGGCGGTGCCCGCGTCGAGCCCTTTGGAGAGCACCTGCCGCGAGATCATGTCGGGATTCTCCAGCACTCTCTTGTGTGTCTCTGCCGAACCAATGGTCGTGACGATGCCCTCGCCCACGCGCGCGATGATCGTCTCCTCGGTTGCTCCGCCGACCAGCCTGTCGAGATTCGCGCGCACGGTCACGCGCGCCTTGGCCTTGAGCTGAATGCCGTCCATCGCGACCGCGTCGACGGTATCCTTGCCCTTTGTCGGATCGGGCGCGTCGATGACCTTCGGGTTGACGCTGGTCTGCACGGCTTCGAGCACATCTCGTCCGGCGAGATCGATGGCGGCCGCCCGCGCGAAGTTAAGCCCGATGTTCGCCTTATTTGCCGCAATGAGCGCCTGCACGACGCGCACGACGTTTCCGTGAGCCAGATAGTGGGCTTCGAGGTCGTTTGTGTTGACACTCAGGCCCGCCTTTACCGCCATGATGCGCGTGTCGACAATTACGCCGGGGCTCACTTTTCGGAGGCTCATACCGATGAGGCTGGTGAAGCCGACGTGGGCGTCGGAGAGCACCGCGCGCAGCCAAAGCCCGAAGAACCGCGCTATCACGGCAAAGACGGCGATGATGATTCCAACTAAGACGAGACTGACAATCGCTCCGATACCACTCATTTGCTTGCCCTCCCTATATTTAGGTTTTGCTTTCGATTTCCCTGACGACGACGCGGTTGCCCTCGACTGCCACGACTTTCAACTTCTTGTCTTTATCAATAAAATCGCCCTCGGTGACGACATCCAGTCGCGCCGGGCCGATCTTCGCGATGCCCGCCGGACGCAGATGGGTCACGCTCACGCCTTCTTTGCCCACATACCGGTCCAGCGGTTCGGTGCCGCTGTAGCCCAATTTCTTATCAAGGCTGCGCCCCAATATGAGAAGCTTGCCGGCATGGCTGTGGGGGAACCGTTTTATCCCGATCATGATCAGCACCGTGGCCGCCACCAGCTCGGCTATGGCGATCCAGAATCCCATCATGTCATACTGCTGGAACGCCAGCACGATGCTTGCGACGAACGCGGCGACGCCGAGGAGGCCGAATACGCCGCCGGGCAGGAACAGCTCGACGTAAATGAAGACGACGGCCAGCAGAAACAGCAGCAATACGAGCACTCTAGGGAACCTCCTATTCGGCCGCCCCGGATTCGCCGCGGGCGGAGTCCTTACCGCTTGTTTCCTCCGAGGAAGGCGCATCGGCCCGGGCTTCTTCTTTCGCCTCCTGCTGCCCGATGACCGATTCCATGAACGCGATGAGCTGTCCCAGCTCGATGAGGACGAGCTGGGTGATTTTCATCTTGTCGGCCGGGTCGACCGACGCGGTGCTTTCGATCTCGTCGAATGAATCCAGGATCGCGGAGCGCGACCCGGCGAAAAGCTCGCGCGCCTTTGAGAGAAGTTTGTTATGGCGGCTGACGAAGGGATCGCACGAATAATAGCCGGCGCCCTTTTGCTGAATGTCCTGGATATCGGTCCGGAACGTGCGCGCCATCGACAGCAGCGTCCTTTTTTCCTCAAGCGTGTCGGCCATCGCTAGGCATTCTCCTCATCCTTTTCGGCAACAAACACTTTATTGCCGACCACCCTTATCACCACAAGGCTTTTGTGCTTCTCGATGAATTCGCCCTCCGACTGTACCTCGTAGGGCTCTCCGTCGATGAGCGCCCTGCCGGCGGGCCTGAGATGCGTGAGGCTCTTGCCTGCTCGTCCCAGGAGGGCCTCGAGGCTTTGCGAGGCGATATAGCCGTCCTTCGCGCGCTCGCTGGTCGAGAGCACCAGTAATTGCTTAAGCCGCGACTCCGGAGATATCCTCCAGATTACCACAACGCCGATCGTGATCGCAACCATCATCAGTATAAACGTCACCATCGCGGCGTCCAGTATTTGATAGTCCCACGAGAACTGCGGTATCGGGCGCTTGACGAGGGCCATATAAATGCCGGCAAAGATGCAAAGTAGCCCGGCGATGCCTGTGACTCCGAAGCCGGGCACGACAAAGATTTCTGCGGCGAGTAATGCAAGTCCAATCATAAAAAGCAATACGTCGACAACGCTCGCAAGCCCCGCGATGTAATGGCCACCGAAGAAAAGAAGGAGGCAGACCGCGCCGAGAGTTCCGCTGACCCCCCAGCCGGGCATCTGCAACTCGAAGAAAATGCCGAGGACTCCGAACGTCAGAAGAAGTCCCGACACTATGGGATGTGTGAGGAACCTCACTATGTATTCGGACCAGGATACTTCGGCGACGACCTTGTCTGCCGGGTCAAAGCCGAGCGAGCGCACAAGTTCATCCAGAGATTCGGGCGTCGCCTCTGCGAGTCCCGCCTCGAGGGCCTCGGCCGCGGTCATCGTAAGCAGTTTTCCCTTGGAAGAAACGACATTGGTCTTCGCCTTCGTGTCGATTTTCAGGATATCCTCGGCCTCGAACTTCGAGATCACCCTCGGAACCTTTTCCTCGAAAAGCACAAGAGCCTCTACGTCGGGGTCTACCATGGCCTCGGCCAATATGGGCGAGTGTCCGTTGCGCTCGGCCGTGGCGCGGAATTCGCCCCTTACATACGATTTCTCCTTTTCGCCCAGCTCGAGCTTCTCGCCTGCGCCGCCGATGCCCACCGGAGTGGCCGCCCCGATCGTGCTTCCGGGGGCCATCGTTATTCTCTCTGTCGCCAGGCAGATGAGAGCGCCTGCGGATATGGCCCGCTTGTTTACATAGGCGGTCGTCGGAATATTGCACGCATCGAGCGCATCACGGATGTCGACGGCGGCGTCTACTCGCCCTCCAAATGTATTCACATCCAGGATCACCGCGGCGGAACCGCTTCGCTCGGCGCTCTCCAGTGAGCGTTTGATAAAAAAAGCCAGACCGAGGTCGATTGTTTCGTGGACGGGAATGACGAACACGCTCTCGTTGCCCGCGGTCCGGCCGCTCAAAGGAAGCAGGCCCGTAAAGAAGACCGACAGAAGCGGGATAAATATGAAAGGCACGAAGAGCTTGTGAATGCGGAGATATTTTCGACGGTCGCCGCCCTGGAGGATGGGACTGCCCAGTGAGAACCTTTTCCTGCCGCGAGATGAAGTTTTCGCTATTTGCAATTGGTCTCCCGGCCGCGTCACACAACGGCAAAGCGCAAACAAAGGAGCGGCTATGATGCCCCGGATGATTGAATTATACAGTATTTTTGCAACTTTCTTCAAGTGGTTTTTCGCTGACGACAAGAATTCATGCTTTCGCCAAAGCACGAGGTCCCGGCCGATATTTTCGGATAATTATCGTTTGGAGCTTCGGACGGGAATAGAATCCATGCAAATATTGCGTGGCCATTTCTGGTGGCCGATTGAATAGTGCAAATATTTCGTGGCTGATGATAGGACTCGGCCGATAGATTCGGCGTAATAGCGGTTTTTCATGGATACATCAGGGCACATAATACCTTACTGTTTCTGTAGTTATAAGATGCGCAGGCGACCCGTTTGAGCGGTGAAAAACGAATTGGCATTGTACGTGCATTGATTTGAGTTTACGGTTAATTGCCATGGAAAAAATGCTTGGGTCAACTGCCCTAGTGACACCTAATACAGAAGGGGCAACATTGTCGTTGACGAAAACAGTTCTTCTTGTTGATGATGAGCATAATGCATTGGTTGCTCTGGCCAAGATCCTTCGGGAAGACGGTTACAATGTTGTAGTTGCAGGCACGGAGGAGCAGGCCTTAAAGCGACTCAAGAAGTGGACTTTCGATTTCATCATCACTGATCTCTTCCTGTTGCATAAGAGTTGCATAAATCTGCTCAATAAAATAAAGAGCCTCGAAGCGCACACTCCTGTCATTCTTACTTCCGGACACGAAAACGTGGATCAGTACATCGAGGAATCCGACCTGGGCGAGATGATGTGCCTGTCCAAGCCGATAAAGTACGATGAACTCAAGCGAATGATCGAGAAGATAGAGGCGCGGGTCGAGGATAAATAGGAGGCAGGCAACGGCCTGCAGTTTCCGGGAAGAAAAAGAAACTTAGCATTCGGAGAAAAAGATCGGATAAGGCAACCCTGAATAGCAGGGATTGGATGCTTTGGGCGTTTAGCCCCTATTGTTCCGAGGTCTGGCAAAGTAAAACATCTGAAAGGGTGATGCCGTTCACGCCGTGACTCTGCCCATGTTGGTTGCGAGCATCTTCGTGACTCATGAAAAATGACCCTTGTCACCCCACAGTTAGTTTCCGCTTGATGAGGAAGAGGCAAAAGTGCAAGGAATCTCTGTTGCGCCCCCCAACAGGGCAGGTTGAACAACACAACAGCGAATCGTTCAGGCGCCGACGAAAGCCCCCCAATTCGTTAAGCTCAGCCTGGCACAGGTTTCTCGCCTGGCCAGGATTCCTGACCCGGCGTCTGGGTGATTCATCCGGGGCGCAACAAACCCTTGCATCAGGCTTTCAACGATCCGCAGTCGGCTCGACGATCAACAACCATTATCCCCCGCTCGTTTCGCCATCGTGCTCGTGCTGCGCCGGAACCGCCGGGCTCATCAATTAAACGACTGCGGGCATGTATCAGTTTTCCCCCCGAAGCGGCCGGCGGCAATCAGCCGTTCCACACGAAATCTCCGCCTCCCGAACCGGAGCGGATATCTCCCTCCCACGTATTGACTTTCGAGTTTTACCTTGATAAAATTTCGTCGCTTTCTCTTCATTAACCAACGCCGACGAATATCTAATACGCAACAACCGGAGAGCCCCGATAATGAAAACCATCCTGATGTTCCTGGTCGCAATCTGCATGCTGTGCGCCGCACAGGCTCCGGCCCTTGCCCAGGCCGAACCCGGCCCCGCCTTGTCGTCCGCGCCCGCCCCGCCGGAGTTCTCGGCGCGCGTCAAGATCCTGGTTGACACGCATGAATCCATACGGGGTTTGATCGCAAACTGCCTGGCCCGAAACCTGGAGGGCCTGGGAGATGTGGTAATCACAAACGACAACCCTCAGTACCATCTCACAATCATGGCCCTTCCCAACAGTACGAGAGAAGAGAACATCGGGTTCACGCTCTCGGTGCTTATCACCCGGCCATTCGACGGAAATCTTCTGCGGCCCCTTCTGTTTTCCAAGGCCATCGGAGAAAATGAAAAAAAGATATTGCTCATGCTGGTGAGAAATTACGAGCGCATAGAAAAAATTTCACTCCTGACGACT
>CBFDAY010000206.1:0-5548 GCA_965602895.1 uncultured bacterium | reverse complement strand
CGCCTGCTATCTGCTAACCCCTGCATTGCCAGCTTTTTACACATTTCCGGCGGAATTTCTGTTGTAATATTTCGTTCCACCATACACGCTCGCGGGCAATGCATGACTCGACCCCGATAACTTTCCTCTATCATCGATCCAGATGATATCCTCAACGCATTCAATGACTTGCGGCTTCATCATCTTCGGTATTGGAGACCTTGGCACAGTTGTTGCTCATGTTCTCATTCACTTGGTGTCTTCCGATGGAAGACGAACCAATTTACTCATGGGCAGATGGTTGACTGAATCAAAATACTTGCTGGGAGACAAGCGTTTTGAGAGGGCAATTGGCAAAGTGGGACATATAGTGATCATCTGCCCTTGCACTTATTTTTTGGCCTAATCCCCTCCTAAGGCATAGGGTGAACCTGCTCCGCTGAGCTTACCATAGCCGCCTCGATAGGCGCTCCTCGCCGTGAGAGGTTGCATGGAATCAAAAGCATAAGCGCGATTGGAATTATGAATTTCAGTCGGAGCAGGTTCTCCCTTATTTTATGCCTTCTCCCGCTTAGCCCCCTGTGCTACTCACGTTCGATTTCTTGAATTTTTCTCGTGATTTTCATGCATTATCTTTTGTAAGTCCAACAAGTGCAAGGTGGCACAGCGACGGGGACTGTACCCAGAGCCGCAATGACGCATCCCTGCCCGAGTCGCCAAATTCGGCATGCGGCAGAAGCGAGATGCTACGCAACCGCACCTCGGCAAAGCCCGAGCGGTCCCGGCAAAAGGACCCGCCGTTTGACAAACATTTTCCGCTTGCGATACACTGGATCGATCTAATACGACGTCATGGATAAGCGATCTGCGATAACGGCGGCGCAAACCGCCGATCATTCAGGCAAGAAGATTGAGACCCGGAATGCGAGATGAGGCGGAAGATTCCGGCCCGGAAATCGCGGGATTCTCAGGCTGGGCCGGGCGAGCGCTCACGGCTGCATCACTCGCTCTGGCGGGCGTCGAAAAAGCCCGCTCCAGCCGCATCCGACCAATCCGGCTCTCAATCATACCGAGATCGCGCTCGAGCCGGGCGCGATCAAGGCGGGCATCTAATCTGACGATGAAAGAGGTGTTGGATTGGAAACGATCGTTGGCCGCTTCGAGCTCGCGCTCAAGACGCTTAAGCCTGGTCTCGAGTTCGCGCTCGCGCAGCGATTCGGCGACCGTCAGGAAACGGAAGTTCCTCAACCGCGGGGCAAGGGCTCCATTTGCCTCTGCGGCGGCCTTGGGCTCCGTGTCTGCGGCCCGGTTAGCTTCAGGCGGCTCCCGTGCGGGATTTTCCGCAGGAATCGCGACGTCCGCCACGCCGGGACGGGGCGGGGCCATGCCTTCGGATGCCGCCGTGGCGGTCCGGTTTGCAGTGGGGAAAACAGCGCCCGGTCCGAGGTCCGCGGCATCCGGCCCCATGCGTAGGGCCGGGTTTGCCAATGTATTCAGTCTAACGCCCACAATGCAACCCCCTACCTTCTTGAAATCGATGGTTTCTGGGGGGATATGGCTAAACCCAATTAACCATTTTAATTATACCATTGGGGTGTGTTTTTGTCAAATGAGTCCGAAAGGGTTCTCGGCCCATGATGGAACGCACCTAAGACATTGATCCACAAACGGTTACATCTCTACCCAGACGCGGGTTTTCCGCGCATCATTCACATATGCGCCTTGTCCTTGGAATAGACGCAGGGGGAACTCACACCCGGTGCCGTGTGGTCGACGAGACCGGCCGCGCCGTGTCTTTTGCCTTTGGCGAACCGGCGAACAAGAATTTTGTCTCTGCGGACTCGGCCAGGGCCGCGATCCATGCCGCGCTTTCCGGCTCGCTTGGGCGGATCGAGGGGCCGGTCGATGTCGCCGTCATCTCGGGCGCGCATCTTCCCGCCGATGTCCATGACATCATATCCCGGCGCGCCGGGACGGCTAATGTGATCCCGACCGATGAGTTCGAGGCGTGTCTGGCGGCGGGCCTGTGCGGGACGGGTCGATGGCAGCCGGAATGCCTCGGGGTAGTGGTAATGGCCGGCACCGGCTCCTTTTGCAAGGGGCGCAGCGCGGCGGACCGCGAGGCCTATGCAGGCGGGTGGGGCCCGCTGATCGGCGACGAGGGCAGCGGCTACGACATCGCGCGTGAGGCGCTGGCGGCGGTCGCAAAGGCCTCCGACGGGCGGGGCGACAGAACCGCGATGACCGACATTGCGTCGGCGCATTTTGCGATTCAGGATGTCGGTGAGCTTAGGAGGATCCTCTACAGCCCCCCGATAAAACGGCACGAGCTTGCGGGCTTTGCCAAATGCGTATTTGAGGCGGCGGGATCAGGCGACGCTGTTGCGAATGAGATCCTCGAAAAGGCGGGCCGACGCCTGGCACGGCTCGCATTGCCGGTCCTGGAAAATTTATTCGGCCGCGATGAAAGCTTCCCGGTAATCCTCTGCGGCGGCGTCCTTCGCAGAGAAACGGCGGTCAGCCGCGCGCTGACGACGGAAATCAATGGAATCCGACCACTGGCGGACGTGTTCTTATCCGTCCTGCAACCCGTTTCGGGAACGCTTGTCATCGGGCTCCATTCGATGGGAGCGCGAATAGATTCGGAGATAGTGCGAAACCTTGAGGAAGGCGAGTCCAAAATGCATATGCATTCCGACTCGAAAGGGAGCGAGGGGAAATGAGCGGATATTACGATAAAGTCACGGCCCTGCTTTCCGGAATCCGGTCGACCCAGGCCGAGGCGATCTCGGCGGCGGGAGCTATTGTCGGCGAAACGGTAGCAAAGGGCGGCATTGTACACACGTTCGGCAGCGGACACTCGGCCGCCATCGCTTACGAAGCCCACGGTCGCGCCGGCGGGCTGGCGGCCGTAAGCGCAATAATCGACCCGCTCAGGGGACTGGCCGAAAAGGTCGAAGGCTACGGTCCTGCCCTCATGGCGCCGGTGCGGCTGGGAGAGAACGATTCGATGATCGTCATCTCGAATTCCGGGCGCAACCCGCTCCCCATCGAGCTGGCCGCGATCGCGCGGCAAGACGGCCTCAAAGTGATTGCTATCACTTCTGTTGCGCATTCGACGTCGGTTGCCTCCAGGCATTCGAGCGGCAAGAGACTGCTTGATCTCGCCGATGTCGTCATCGACAACATGGGCGAGCCCGGCGACGCGTCGATCGCCATGGAGGGTTTCGATATCCCGGTGGGGCCGACTTCCACGATAACCGGCGCGTACATCATGAATGAGATCATTATCGCCGCCGTCGGCTGGATGCTGGAGCGCGGCGTCGATCCCCCCGTGTTCAAGAGCGCCAACCTCGACGGCTCGAAGGAGCACAACGCCGGGCTGCGCGAGCGCTACAATGCGCCGCGCAAGCTTTGGTAGCGCCTCCGGGAGGAACCCCTCTGAACACCGGCCTTAAAGGAGCTTTTCCCGGCGAACTCGCGCGTCGGTACGGTACCCCGAAAAGTCGAATCGCCGCGGAGAACGGAATGGCAAAAGTGTTAATCCATCAGTAATGGCGAGGCTTTCCGGCCTGCTTTCCAGAAAAACCCGGAAAAGCGAGCTTCACAGCAGTTTTACTCGACATAAGTTAAGCAACGAGTTATTGTGGCTCTGGGTGGATAAACCGGTTCGGGCAGACGGCGATAAAGGGCGTCGCAGAGATAGCAATATCTGTACAGTCTACTGAATCGGCCCGGCTCTTGGTCCGGGCCACAGCTTGCAATCCGGACTTATTCTTTTCAGTGGCTTTCTCTCTCGCCCTTTCTCCCCTGCCACGGGAAGATGCAAGGCAAATATGCCGGATCAGCGCCGAGGCGCGGGTTAGCGCTCGGAATCCGGCGCGTTTTGGATATCATCGGGAAAGGACGTGTCCATGATAGGGAAAATCGGAAAAAGCAAGGTGGAGCTGGTGCTCGACGGCAAGATTATCGATTCCCGGGTCATCGACCTGCCGATGGGTGACACCAAGATCGGCCGGCAAATTCGCGATATATCGGAAAATCTGATGGTAGCCGCGCTGAGGATCGCATTGAGCCACGTCATAAAAGGGAGTTATCAGCAGGGACTCCAGGATCTGGAAAAGCTGATGGACAACGACTCTCACAAGCCCGAGGGCTGATTGATCCGCAGGGCCGTCTTATCGGCGGCCGAAAAAGCTGGAATCAGTCTTTATCGTCGTACTCGGACAACATCTCGCGCAACTCGGATAACACCCTGTCCAGGTTTTTCTTCATGAATCGCGTTAAATTGGAGCGGGCCCGCTCCGCCTCGCCCCGCGAGCGCATCTCTTCGGCCTCGACCTCTATCGAGGCGGCCTTTTCCCGAAAATCCTCGTCGAGCGCGCCCCACACCTTTTGCACGCGCGGCGTCCGCCCCGCGTAATCCTCCGCCACGGCCTCGTTCAGCTTCTTGAAAAGCCACCACACCGAGTCATCCGAAAATTCCGGACCGGCCTGCGTGAGGGCCTCCGGTATCTCGCCCTCGATGTACAGAGGCATGAACACGCCGCAGCACGGCGCGCCGAGGCTGGCCCAGTAAACGGTCGCGCCCGCCTTTCCGCGCAGGTGCGCGACGACGCTCGCCGCGGTGGTGCCGATGGGGTCGGCATGCATGCAGATCGTGTAGCATTTGCCGTCGTCGGGAGCGCGGCCGGGGGTGAAAACCGTGCCGCTGTCGTAGTGGTCGCGGAGCGCGCGCATCATCGTCTGTGGCGAGACCTTGCCGCGATACTCCTCAAGAAGCGTCTGCGACCGGCGCAGCCGCTCTTCGGATATCTGGGGCGGCACAAACTCGATGCTCCGGTAAGCGGCCGCAAAATCGAACCGCTTCGAGCCGTCATCCTCCCACCAGCCCTTTGATACAGCGTATGAGACGGCATCGTCGGAGAGTTCGTCCCAGTCGGAGCCCATCGCCACATGATTGGAGATGCTGCCGATTTCCTCAACTCTTTTCCACGCGTACTGCTTTCCGGATGTCTCCAGAATGTATGCCTCTGAGGAGTCGGCGATGATGAACGCGTTGCAGTAGGACATGTTGTAATGCTCATTCCCCGAGCCGCCCTGCCCGAACTGTTTGAGAAGGCTCGTTATCACATCGAGCGCCTCGCGCGCGGTTTGGCCGCGTTCGAGGCCGAGGCGCAAGAGGTCCATACCAAGCAGTCCCGTATCGGGCAATTCCTCCTTCGTGAAAACCGCCTCGTTGCCGATGGCGACGCCGCGTTCGTTCATGCCGTGCTCAAATCCCCAGAGCCAGTGCGGTCTCGAACCGATGAGGCCGAGTGTTTCTTCCGCCTGCGGGATTTCGATGTATTGGCATTTGAGCGTCGAGCCGGGGGAATGATTCATGCGCGGAACCTGGATGAGCGGCTGGCTCTCGTCGGCGGAGCGGTCGCTGTTCTTGGCGAGGACGACCGACCCGTCGGCCGTCGCCCCCGGCAGTGCGACGAGTGTGTCGCAGCTCAGAGGAGGCGGAAGAAGAAATACATCCGAATAGCGCATTGTTTTTATTAGCCCTTCAACAAATGCGAGG
>CBFDAY010000205.1:0-5573 GCA_965602895.1 uncultured bacterium | reverse complement strand
CAGGTACCGGGCTTTGAAGATATTGGCCTCCTCACCCGGCATGGCCGCATCCTATGCGATTCCTGTTCGTCGGGCCAGCGCTTTGCCTGCGGCTTCCTTCAGATCCCACCTCGAGGTGGACACCCTTGCCGTCCGGCTGGCAGTCCCCCCTGTCGGGCCTGCAGAGGACTTGCGCCTCCAAGTGAGTGCGCCCTGCCGGGCGCACCAAAAAAAATTGCGGACCCCGGAAGGGACCCGCTGATTTTTTTATTCCGGAAATACCTAACTACTTTTTTCGCTCTCGCCTCGCATGCGAATCATGTCCCGCAGTTCAGCGGCGCGCTCGTATCGCTCGGACTCGATGGCCGCTTGGAGCTGCTGCTCCAGTGTGAGGGTGGAATTTCTCAGCGGCGAGAGGTCATTCTCCCACATCTCACCTATCTCATCATAGACTTTCTTAAGCTGATCCAGCCTATCTTTCAGCCAGGTTTCCGAAAAAATCCCGCCGTGCCGCTCCGCGAATTCCCGGGCGAAAGACGCCGCAAACTCAAGGCGCTGGCGCGCAAGGGCATAATCCTTTTGCTCAATTGCGAGCCTGGCCTCGGCCGTGCGCTTGAAAATTTCCTGGTCGGGGCGGAACTGAAGGAAAAAAGCGCTATGCTCGGGATTTTCCGAGTGCGCGGTTATCAATTCGATTATCTGGATGCCGGTGTTTACATCGCGTATGGCCCGGGAATAATCGCCCACCTTGAAGAAGTACTCGCGCCGCAGCCTGTAAAGAACAGCCTCCTCGCTCAAATGCTGGACGGCGAGATCGTCGAGCGAGAACCCATCAAAGTTGCCCTCGGGCGGCTGCTCCTTCTGAGCCAGATATTCCGGCAACACGCTTTCGGCGCCGTCGGGTCGGCCTTCAATCTCGAGATAGAAGGTTCCCCTCTGCGTCACCACCCTAATCTTTTTCCCGTGGTTCATATTAGAGAGACCATCTTCGACCAAACCGACACAATTTATTATAGACATCATGCAAGCGCCTGTCAACTTGAATTGCCCCATTTTTAGTACGTATCAGAGTAATCCACGTCGGACGACCGCCGGCGCCCGCCACTCGGATGACAGACGCCTCTCGTTATGTTAGAATCATTTTGCGGGATATTCCCGATGAGACCTCTGGGCATATATGTCCGGAATTGATCCAGCCGGCGCTTAGTGCACGACATAGAGGATATCCGGAGACCAAGATGCGCAAAATTATTCTGGTCGCGGTCGGTGTGGCGGTTCTGATCTGTAGCTGCGAGACGGCTCCGGCAAAGCGAAAGCCCAGTGAAGAGGGAGCGGCCGACGCAATAGAAGTCACGATCGGCGGCGAGGTGAAAGCGCGCGGCCAGTACCGGGACAGCGACTGACGCTGATTGTCCGACGAAAAGCGGCGTGCGGCAGATTTCCCGGGCCTTTCGAATTCGCCATGCCCCTCTCCCGCTCCGATAACTTCAAATTCCGGCCTTCTTTTGGATTTTCCTAAAGAGTCCTTGGATTTTCCGGCATTTCCGAGTAAAATATGCAAAGCATGCACCGGGCGTCAGTTGATGGAAGTGGCTATGCCCGGCCGAAGCTTTCTTTGAGAGACGTCCTGAACAGAGGATAAATCCTTATGATAACTCGCGAGGGCGAGAATCTCGTATTTCTGTTGTCGCTTCCGCGGTCCGGCTCGACATTGCTGAGCGCAATCCTCGGAGGCCACGGGGACATCTTGGCCCCACCGGAGCCGTGGCTCATGCTGGGCCTGAAGAATCTCATGAAACCCCACATGTTCGATCCCGCCGGCGGGCATCTGATATCCATAGGCCTGAGCGAATTGTTATCCGACGAATTGCATCTGGAGAGCTGCCGCAGCTATGCCTTGACCGTCTATAACCACCTTCTGAACGAGAGAGGCGAGCGTATCCTGGTGGATAAAACGCCAAGATACTTCCAAATCATCCCATTCCTGGATTCGATATTCCCGCAGGCAAAAAAAATATGGATGATCCGCAACCCTATCGACCTCGCGGCGTCGTATCTCAGAACCTGGTCGGTAAATCTGGCGGACGCAATGGCGCAGGGTTCTTACAACCGATCACTGAAGGACATGTTCGCGGTCTATGATTTCGTTTTGGGATACAAGCTGCTTTCGGATCGCTTTCCGGCGGACGCGCCGGGCCATTTTTTGATCAGGTACGAGGACCTCGTGGAGAACCCGGGAGAGGAGATCGATAAGATTTGCGATTTTCTCCGGGTGGAGCGAGATGAGAGGATGGCCGATTTCTCGTCAAACACGGTCCTTCTTGAGGAATATGGCCAGGCATTCATGGGCGACAGAAAGTTCCCGGACACAAAGGAGATACACTCGAGGTCCGTGGGAGAAGGCATCACAAGCTTCAGCAAAGAGCAGCTGCAGGCAATGTTGGACGTGATCGATCCTGTGCTGTTCAAGAGGTTTCGGTACGGAGACACGCTTGAGGCCTGCCTGCAACTGGGCGTGACACTTCCCAAAATCGAGGAAGTGAACGAAAGGAGGCAGCGTTTTGAGCGCCTCTTCGAAACGCACCGCGAGCGCATAGAATCGGCGTTTTATCTTATCGAGGGACTACCCCTTGGCCTGCCGCTGCCGCAGGATAGTGAGATCGAGCGCCTGAGAGAAATCCTTGCCGAAAAGGACCAAATGCTGGGAGAACTGGCCCCCGTCTGCGAGCGTCTCGAAGAACAGAATCGCCTGAAGGACGCAGAGATTCTTAAAAAACAGGAATATCTTGACAGGGTGAGTCTGGCGGTGGACGTGGAGTTTCCTTTTCTGGAGAACCCTCTGGATAAAGGCAGGCGTAACTGGCCCTACATCTCTTCAGGTCCCATCTTGCCGGAGACAATGCCCGGCGGCGAGCCGTGGCCCAAGATCACGATTGTCACGCCAACCTTGAACCAGGGCTGGTACATAGAGGAAGCCATACTCTCGGTACTGCGTCAGGATTACCCGAATCTCGAATATATCATTATCGACGGAGGATCGGAAGACGAGACATTGTCGGTAATCAAGAGATACGAGCACCTGCTGACCTGTTTTGTCTCGGAAAAAGACAGGGGGCAGGCCCATGCGATAAACAAAGGATTTGCCAAGGCCACGGGCGAGATTCTCGGATGGCTCAACAGCGACGATCAGCTGGAGCCGGGGGCGCTCGCCGCCGTCGCCATGGCCTTTCGCGAATCAAGCGCGGACATCGTCGCGGGCGTTTGCTCGCTCTATGAAGATTCCGAACTGGTCGGCGGGCACCTCACAAGCTGTGCCGAGGGCACGCTGCCTCTGCAGGATTTGCTTAACCTGGAGGGATGCTGGCTAAGAGGAAAATTCTTCTATCAGCCGGAGGTTTTCTTCACCAGGGCCATATTTGACCGAGCAGAGGGAAAAGTCGAAGAAGACCTCTATTACAGCATGGACTATGAGCTCTGGCTCAGGCTTGCCAAGGAGAAGGCCCGCATCAAGGTCATCGGAAAGTCTCTGGCGCGTTATCGGCGGCACAAGGAGCAGAAGACGCATGGGGAAAAATACGTTCCCGAGCTGACAAAAGTGAGGGATGACTTCTCCGCAAGGAAGGCGGCCGCGACTGCCCCTCCTCCTGCCTCTTCTCCCGGGAAAAAGGCCGGAATGCGGCTCTTGCTCCTCAACGACGTCGGCTACCATTACGGCGCAGGCATCGCGCACCGGAGGCTGGCCGAAGCGCTGAGATGGGGGGGGCATGAGGTCATGCCCCTGGCATTAAATCCCCACGCGCAGGCCAACCTTGGTGAGGTGTTAAAGAAGAGGGTGCGAATGTTTGAGCGCAGGATCGAGGCGTGCCGCCCCGACGCCGTGGTTCTCGGCAACATACATGGCGCCGGCCACGTGCTCCGTGAATTGCAGAGAGTTGTCGGCGCGTATCCGACGATCATCTATCTGCACGATCTATATTTACTCACCGGGCGTTGCGCATATCCCGGCGATTGCGATAAGTATCTAACCGGCTGCGACGACGAGTGCCCGACAGCCAAAGAATACCCTGCCATGGCCCCCCGGCTCATCGGAACCGCGTGGGAGGAGAAGAGAAGCCTGTTCGGCTCGAACGGGCGCCTCATATTCCTGGCCGACAGCCGGTGGGTGGCCGAGAAGGCAAAAGAAGCCGTGCCTTCATCGTCGGCGATAGAGGTTTGCCATTACGGCGTTGACATGGAAATATTCCGCCCCCTCGATCGATCCACATGCAGGTCGCTGCTGGGGCTTCCGCAGGAGAAATTCATCATTTTGACCGGCGCCCCGTCTTTGGGGGACAAGCGAAAGGGAGTCCGTTATCTGACAGAGGCGCTGAACATGTTCAGGCCGCATGATGTGCTCGTAGCCTGCATGGGAAACATGGATCCGCAGGCGCCCGGACCGGGTTTTCACCATTTCGGATACGTGACCGACGAGAAAATGATGGCCACCATATATTCAGCGGCCGACATCTTCATAGGGCCAAGCCTCGAGGAGGCTTTCGGGCAGGTCTTCCTGGAGGCGACGGCGTGCGGCTGTCCCACGGTGGGATTCGCCATCGGAGGCGTTCCCGAGATAGTCCGCCCGAATGTCTCGGGAGTGCTCGCCGAGTCGGTGACACCCATGGCCCTCGCCCTGGCGATAAGAGGTTTATACGAAGACAAGCGTCTGCGCAACAGGCTCTCGGTGTCTGGAAGGCTGATGGTTGAAAGCGAGTTCTCCCTTCAGAAATGGTGTCACAGGTTCAACTCACTCATGGAAAAATCGGGTATGTTTGAAACACTCGGCCTCATTCCCAATCTCGCTTTCGGGCCTGACAAACCGGAGGCGCCCGGCGTCGAATCGGGAAGGATAAGCAGGTCGCGATCCAGGCGTCGCAGCAGACTTTTTGGGTCAGGCTCCAGATGAGCCCTCCCCCGGCGTCGTGCGATGCCACGGCCTCCGGCTTAACGGATCTATGAGGAACCACAGGCGATGAAAAAAAACTCCCGAGATGGCAACCGTAATCGTCGGCCGGGGGGATTTTCCCGGATGCTCGGCGGATTGTTCGGGAGAGCGCCGACCGAAAAGGCCCTCCCCGGCGCAGACGTCGACCACGCCCTGTCTGCAGGTTTAAGCCATGGAGAAGATTTCGCAGACAGACACGGTGACAGCCCTATTCTGCCCCTGTATTCGGAAAGACAGATCGAGCGGGCGGTGTCGGATCTGAGACGGATGCTTGCCGAGGACGACTCGCTCGAGCGCAAGAAGGCATTGGAGAGCGAGATCGCAGAGGGCGTCAGGTCTTTTATCGGATACTGGTTTCAGAGAATCGACTATCCCGAGCACAACATCACTTCGACTTCGGACCACCGATCGGTCTACGTTGACGAGGGGGGGCTGAACACTTTGGGCAATAGGCTGACGAGCCAGGAAGCCTCAATCCTTCGCCCCTGGCCGAAATGGTCTTATATAAAACCGTTGCTGCCGGACCTTCGGGGCAAGTCGGTGCTTGAAATCGGCAGCTCGAACGGTTTCTTTTCTTTTCGGTTTGCCGAGATGGGCGCCAACAAGGTCACAG
>CBFDAY010000204.1:0-5602 GCA_965602895.1 uncultured bacterium | reverse complement strand
AAAGCAGCGCCAGCGCCTTCCTGAAATTGACCATATTCGGCCTCTGGCGCGCCAGGGCCTCGTATTGCTCGATGGCTTTGTCCCATTCTTCCCGGCTGGAATACAGTATCCCAAGCTTTTTGCGGGCGCTGACATTAGCCGGCTCCAGTTCGACGAGTCTTTCGAATTGCTCGGTCGCCTTGTCGTGTTCACGGCGCATCTCATAGATCATGCCCATGTTGTATATGGCTTCCGCAAGGTCGGGGAATATCTCGAGCGTGCGCTCCAGTTCCACAATGGCCTTGTCGTGTCTGCCCAGTGTGATATAAGCGAGCGCGAGCTTGTTGTGGGCCCACGCCAGATCGGGCCGGATTTCGATGATTCGCTCGTATGTCTTTATCAGCTCGTAATAATCATCCTGCCTCTCATATATCTCCGCGAGAGAATTAAGGGCGCTGAGGTTCTCGGGATCAATCCTGATAGTCTCTTTGAAGTGTTCGGCCGCTTCGTCGAATCTTCCCTGGTGGGAATACATGGCGCCCAGCAACATATGCGAGCCGGACTCGTCGGGGTCCAGGTCCACGGCCTTTATGCCCTCGATGGCCGCCATCTCGAGCATGCCCTTCCTCAAATAGGCCCGGGCAAGCTGAGTATGGATGCGCGCGGCGGAGGGGTCGTATTCGGCCGCCGTTTTGAACTCCCCAATCGCGCCGTTGAGGTCGTTTTCCCCAGCGAGCATGAGGCCGTGAATGTAATGCGCGTAAGCCTTCGAGACTTCCGTTGGCTGAACCTCATGCGTCGAAAGCGAAAAAAGCGGGCGCCCGTCCTTACCGGAGGCGCCGGAAGACGCGCATGCATTAAGCGCAAACAAAAGCGCGGCGATGATACAGTATCGGATAATGGTTTTCATGCCATTCGGCCTTGTAGGCTCTCCCGCACGGGCGCAAACGAACGCCGGTGAATGGGGCAGGGTCCGTGTTTCTTTATCAGCGCCAGATGCTCCGCCGTGCCGTAGCCTTTGTGTTTTGCGAACATGTATTGCGGATATTTCTTGTCGAACTCAAGCATCATCTGGTCGCGAACCACCTTGGCGACTATCGACGCCGCCGCGATCGACATTGAAAGTCTGTCACCCTTGACGATCGCGCGCTGCGGCGTGTCCAGGCCGGGCGCCGAACGGCCGTCAATGAGAACCAGGTCGGGCCTG
Organism: uncultured bacterium; assembly: GCA_965602895.1. GTDB lineage: Bacteria > Abyssobacteria > SURF-5 > SURF-5 > SURF-5 > CBDUSG01. The sequence goes on along the minus strand of CBFDAY010000204.1, from coordinate 4,416 downwards.
CGCCCGAGGTCTTCCACGGCCAGCCTCATTGCAAGATGGTTGGCCCTGTATATGTTGACGCGGTCGATCTCTTCGACGCCGACCACGCCGACACCGATATCGGCCACTGCCGCTATCAGGCCAAGCGCCCTGCGGCGCTGAGCGTCGCTCAGCGACTTCGAGTCGTTTATCTCGGCCGACGCAAAATCCTGCGGCAGAATCACGGCCGAGGCCACAACCGGTCCCGCCAGCGGTCCTCGCCCCACTTCGTCAACACCGGCTATGAGGCAAAAGCCATCGGCGCGGGCTCGCCGCTCGTGGCGAAGCATTTTCTCGATGCGACTTTGGGTCCGCTCATGAGCGAGCCGCCTGGAGCGCAGCGTTTTTGAAATCCGCATGGCGCCTACCCGACCGTCTTCCTCGAGCGCGTGGAGCAATTCGTCGGAATAAGGAGGACCGAGGGTTGACAGCGCCTGTTGGATCTCGGAAAGCGTCATCGACCCAATGGAAATCGTGTCGATTCCCGCCGACTCCGGGGCCTCGATCCCGGACTCGTCACCCAAGGCCGCCACTTCCCCTTTCATTCATGGAGCGGACTCACTCAAAAGGAGGGACTTCGCGGTTCCGCGGGACGGCTCCACCGTCGCTACTTCGACCCGGCCTTGTCGGGCCGGGCGGTGATGCGGGTTTTCACGCGCGACTTCTTGCCCACCTTGTCCCTGAGATAGTACAGCTTCGCCCTTCTTACCTTTCCCCGCGTGATGATTTCTATCTTCTGTATTCTGGGGGAATGGACCGGAAACACTCGTTCGACACTGATGCCGAAGGTGATCTTGCGAACCGTGAATGTCTCTCGAACCCCTTTGCCTTTGCGGCCTATAACAATCCCCTCGAAGACCTGAATCCTCTCGCGACTCCCTTCCACCACCTTGAGGTGGACCTTCACGGTATCTCCCGGGAAGAACTCGGGCAAGTCGGTCCTAAGCTGCTCCTTTTCCACTAAATCGATGATATTCATACCTGCTCCTCCGCCCTTTTTCGAAGCCGCCGGATGTGCCTCGGCGGTATCATCTCCTACTTGCCGCCCCGTTCGAGTTCTTTAACAAACTCCCGCTCATTCTCTGCGAGAGAGGCCTCGGCCAGCAACTCTTTGCGGCTCTTGAATGTCTTGCGAATGGCCTCCCGCCGACGCCATTTCGATATCTCCGCGTGATTGCCCGAGACCAGAACCTCCGGCACCCCCATTCCCTTGAAAGCCGGTGGCCTGGTGTATTGGGGACAGCCCAGCAGATCCTCGGCGAACGAATCCTCAGCGAGCGATTCCGCAGAACCCACCGCTCCGGGAATCAATCGGCATACCGCGTCTATCATGACGAGCGCCGCAAATTCGCCGCCAGTCAGAACGTAATCCCCTATCGAAAGCTCGTCCGTGGCAAGCTCAAGCGCCACACGCTCATCGACTCCCTCGTAGCGCCCGCAGATTATGACCAGGTCATCTTCCAGCATAAGCTCGCGGGCCTTGGATTGGTTGAACAAAGCCCCCTGAGCGCTCGTAAGGATTATCCTTTTGAGGGAACTTCGCCCCGCCAGCGACTCGACGGCCCCGAAGACCGGCTCGGCCATGAGTACCATTCCGGGGCCTCCCCCATATGGGGCATCATCGGCCTGGCGGTGCTTGCCTTCGCAAAAACCCCTCAAATCTACGATATTTATCGAAACGATGCCGCTGTCGATTGCGCGGCCGATTATGCTTTCTGAGAGCGGACCGGCCAGCATTCCCGGAAACAGAGTAATGACATCCATATGCATGTTTGATCGCGCCTATATCAGGTTCGATATGTCGGCTATCATTTCGCCGCCCTCAATGTCCACCTTGAGGATCACGTCTTCGATCGCCGGCAGCAGGATCTCGCGTCCCTCGTCATCGATAACCTGATAGATGTCGTTGGCGGGCGTTTCCCATACCTCGGAAAGCTTTCCGATAACCGAGCCGGCGCCGTCTTTCACGACCAGCCCGACCAGATCGTCCACATAATATTCGTCTTCAGGAAGCGTGTACCGCTCCGATCGCGCCACGACAATCAAGGCGCCGCGCGCGGAGGCGATTTCGTCATCATTCTCCGCCTCAACACTTGCTATCACGGTCGACCCGCCGACCCTTATGTTCTCGATAACCAGCCGGAGCCTTTGTCCTTGCTTCGTCTGGAGACGCAATTCGCGCATCCCGTTAAAGCGCTCGGGATAGCTGGTTTCGGGCGCGATGCGCAACTGCCTTTTGGGGAAGTTGACCGATACGACTTTGCCTATTATGACGTCTTGCTCGGCGTCAATGTCGCCGTGCCGATCGTTTCGAGGATCACTCGACAATCTCAAGCACCACTCGAACGTTGTCTTTGGTCGCGGCCGCATTTAGAAGCGTTCGCATGGATTTTGCGGTACGGCCGTGCTTGCCTATTACCTGACCCATGTCGTCAGGATGAACCTTCAACTCCAGTACTTTGGTTCTCCCGCCCTCGATCACGTTGACTTGAACGGCTTCGGGGTGGTCAACAAGCGCCTTCGCGATGTACTCCACCAGCTCTTTCATGGCTGTGACCTCCGCTGTAATTTTTGGCGGCCCTCCGAATATGGCGCATCGACTTGCGGGCCGCTATCCGCCGGTCAAATACTAACCCTCTTGCGCCGCCGTGGATTCCTGAAATTTGGCGAGGATTCCCTGTCTCTTCAGCAGGCTGCGTACCTTGTCGCTCGGTAAAGCGCCCTTTTCCAACCAATACAGCGCCCTGTCTTCCTTGATATTGATGGTAGACGGCTCGTTTTGCGGATGATAGTAACCGATGATTTCCAGAAATCGCCCGTCGCGCGGGTTCCTGATATCAGTAACGACCACCCTGTATTGGTCCACTTTCTTGCGCCCGACCTTCATCAGCCGGATCTTAACCGACATCGTATTCCTCCCTTACTCACAGGTTTTGGGTCCCTTCCCTAACATATTCTACCAAAAAATCCATGCGGCGGTAAATGCCCCGGCCCTTAAAGCTGCAAATCAAGCCTGCCGCCCATGCCCGGCAGCCGCCCCAGTCGACTCATCTGCTTCATCATTTTCCGCATCTGCTGAAACTGCTTGAGCAGGCGATTGACGTCGGCCACTTTCGTGCCGCTGCCGCGCGCTATCCTCTTTTTGCGGCTCCCATCGATCATTCCCGGGGCTTGCCGCTCCTTTTTGGTCATCGAGTTGATTATCGCCTCGACTTTTATGAGGTCCTGTTCCTGCGGCTGCATCCCCTTGAACTTGGACATACCGGGAATCATCGACATCAACTCATCGAGCGGCCCCATCTTTTTGAGCTGCTGAAGCTGCTCTTGAAAATCTTCGAGCGTAAACTGAGCTTTCAGAAGCCTTTCCTGAAGTTGGGCCGCACGCTTTTCGTCGATGTTCTCCTGCGCCTTTTCCACGAGCGAGATCACGTCGCCCATGCCGAGGATGCGCGAGGCAATCCGGTCGGGATGGAACGCCTCGAGCGCATCGAGCTTCTCGCCTACTCCCGCAAACTTAATCGGCTGCCCCGTCACCGCCCGTATCGAGATGGCCGCCCCGCCCCTGGCGTCGCCGTCGAGCTTTGTCAGTATTACGCCCGTGACGCCCACCTGCGAGTGGAAATTCTCCGCCGTGTTGACCGCGTCCTGCCCGGTCATCGCATCGGCGACCAGCAGGATTTCCACCGGATTGAGCGCGTCGCGTATGCGCTGCAGCTCCGCTATCAGATCTTCGTCTATGTGAAGCCTGCCCGCTGTGTCGAGTATTGCCACGTCGCGCCCGTTTTTTTGGGCGTATTTGATCGATTCCTTGCATATTCCGACCGGATCGGACGAGCCCTCGACACTGAACGAGGGAATCTCAAGCTGCTCGGCCAATATCTCGAGTTGCTTCACCGCGGCGGGCCTGTACACGTCGGCCGCAACCAGAAGCGGCTGATGCCCGCGCGAGCGCAGTTGGCGCGCCAGCTTGGCCGCAGTCGTCGTCTTGCCCGAGCCCTGCAGGCCGATAAGCATGATGACCGAAGGCGGCTCGGACGAAAGCGTTAGCGGCTCCGCCTTTGTTCCCATCAGGCCGACCAACTCGTCGTGAACGACCTTGACGAGCTGCTGGCCGGGCATTATGCTTTCGAGCACCTCGCCGCCCATCGCCTTTTCGCGGACGGCGCCTATGAAGTCCTTGACAACCTTATAGTTAACGTCCGCCTCGAGCAGCGCCAGACGCACCTCGCGCAGGCCTTCCTTCATGTTCTTCTCGGAAAGCTTGCCCAGCCCGCGAAGGTTGCGAAAGGTTTTCTGCAGCTTTTCGCTCAGGCTCTCAAACATATTCGCATCCCGGCCATAAGTAGAAAACAGCCGGGAAATATCCCGGCCTGCCGCGAATAGTATATTACATAAGTG
>CBFDAY010000203.1:0-5714 GCA_965602895.1 uncultured bacterium | reverse complement strand
CGTTTTGACATACCTTCCAGGCTTGGCTATAATTCGGGCTGAAAACGCACTGAATATTCGAGGATGACTCAATATGAAACACTCTGCAAAAGAGGTGGACACTGGCCGGATTCTCATCATCAGGCTCAGCGCCATCGGTGACGTCGTCCGAACATTGCCGGCTCTCTCCACGCTCCGTCGCGAATACCCCAATGCTCACATCGCGTGGGCCGTCGAGGACAAATCGCGCGGCATCCTTGAGGGACATCCTCACCTTGATGAAGTTATTGAATTCGAGCGAAGGAAAATAGGCTCCGCGCTCAAAAACCCGGTGAGACTTCCCGCCGGGCTGGCCATGGCGGCCCGCTATCTCCGCAAGATACGAAGCGACGATTACGACATGGTCTTCGATTTCCACGGGATACTGAAGAGCGGCATAATAGCCGCCGCCTCGCGCTCGCCGCGCAGGGTCGGTTTCGAGAGAGGATTCGTTAAAGAGTTCAGCCACCTTTTCACCAACAAAAAGGTGAAGCCGACGGACGCCGGACTGCCGCGTGTCGAGAGGAATCTCGAACTTTTGGGCCCTTTTGTCTCGCCTGAAAACGTAACCGGCATGCCCGTGCTGGGGATTACGGAAAAGCAGCGCGCGAAGGCGCGTGCGTTCATCGGCGAGACGTTCGGCGAGTCCCGCCCGCTGGTCGCGGTTCATCCGGGGACAAGCAGGAATCTGAAAAAATGGGTTCCGGCGCATTTCGCGGTCCTCTGCGACATGCTGGCCGAGTCGCTCGGGGCCCGGGCAATGATCACGTGGGGGCCGGGCGAGCGCGCCGACGCCGAGCGGATCCGCTCGCTTGCGAAGTCCCGCCCCGAGGTGGCGATGCAGACCGACAACATTCTCGAGCTTGCGGTCCTCCTGGAAGCCTGCGACCTTATGATCACCGTCGACTCCGGCCCGATGCACATAGGCTCGGCTGTCGGGACCCCCGTCGTCGCCGTTTTCGGGCCCACTGACGTAAGGGTCAACGCCCCTCATTGGGGGGCCAAGAAGGTCGTGACGGCCCACATCGACTGCCGGCCGTGCGATGAGAACTGCGATTTCGCCAGATGCATGGAAGCCGTCACACCGAACGATGTCTTCGAAGCCGCCCGCGAACTGCTCGGGCAAGCCGGCGCGACGGCGTCGCACACGGCCTCGGATAAGTGAGCGCCCCAACTGAGCTTGGGGACCTTGCGAAGATACACTCGGAATACCGCGTCGGGGAAAGCCGATAATAATCCGCAAAACGTGGGGACACATATATGAGTTGGAATGATCTCACAAAAACATGGCATTACGTGGAGAAATGGGCGGCCGAAAAACCGGGGGCCGAGGCGCTCGTGTTCGAAGACGAGAGGATCAGTTGGAGCGAATTCAAGGAGCGCATGGACCTTGTCGCCCGTGCTTACCTCGATCTTGGTGTCAACAGAGGCGACCGCGTGGCCATGCTGTCGATGGCTCGCCCCGAGTTCTTGATTACGTACATGGCCGCGAACAAGGTGGGCGCCATGTGGCTGGGCCTCTCTCCCAAGTTCAAGCTCGACGAGCTTCGCTATCTCGTCGGCAACAGTAGGCCGACCGTGCTGATCGCGTTGCGGGAATACATGGGCGCCGACCTCTCCGACATAGTCCGGGCGCTGCAAAAAGAATTCGATTGCCTGAAAAAAGTGCTCGTCATCGGCGGGCCGTTCGAGGGCGCGGAGAGCTTTGCCGAGTTCACCGCAAGACCCCGGCCCGAGCTGGCGGACACAGTCGAGGAGCGTGCGGCGGAAGTGAGCCCGGATGCCGACGCGCTGCTCGTGTACACGTCCGGCTCGACCGGAAAGCCGAAAGGCGTGGTTCATACCCAGAGCAGCATTATCGCAAACATAAGGGTGCAGAACGAAAAATTCGGGATAGACAGCGACACCAGGATGCTGCTGCACGTTCCCATAAATCACGCCGTCGCGGACACCGAACTCGGCTTCGGGGGAATCATGGCCGGCGGCACGCTGATTCTCATGGACAGGTTCGATCCGGCGGCCACGCTGGAGATGATCGGGCGGGAGCGCATTAACGGGCTGGGCCAGTTGCCCGTGATGTTCTTGCTGTTGTTCAAGGAGCCCTCCTTTTTCGAGACCGACATGAGCAACATTCAGACGTTCATCTGGGCCGGGGCCGCGGCGCCGAAGCTCATGATTGATATACTTTCAAATATCTGCGAGAACTCCGGCGCGGCGATGTTCACCGGCTACGGAAGCACCGAGACGTGCGGCTTTATCACATACACCGAGAAGGGCGACGACCTGGAGACGCTCGCGAATTCGGCCGGCAAGATCGTCGAGCCTTTTGAACTTAAGATCGTGGACTCCGACCGCAACGAGGTCCCGAGCGGCCGGATCGGCGAGATCGCCGTCCGTGGAGCGTTCCTGATGAAGGGCTACTTCAACAACCCGGAGACAACGGCCGAGGTTATCGACGAAGAAGGCTGGTTCTACACTTCCGACCTGGCCTCCAAAGACGATCGCGGCTACATCTGCATGGCCGGGCGCAGCTCCGAGATGTACAAGACAGGCGGCGAAAACGTGTTCCCCCGCGAAATCGAGGAGCTGCTGGAGACACATTCTTCGGTGCTCTTCGCGGCGGTCATCGGCGTGCCGGACGAGCTTTACCAGGAGGTGGGCTGGGCATACGTGATGACCATGCCCGAGCAGACCGTCGGCGAAGAGGATTTGCGCCGGCTGTGCAAGGAGAGGCTCGTCAACTTCAAGATACCAAAGCGGTTCTTTGTCCGGCCGCTTCTGCCGATAATGGCCAACGGCAAGGTCGATAAGATGGCCCTTAAAAAAGAGGCGGCCTCCATGATGGAGGAATAAATCGGCCCGCGTTCGGCCTGTCCTTTTCCCTTCCATCGGTTCATTGAAGGCCGACAGAGTGACATTTTTGGGCGCATCCGGTGTCGTTTTTTCGCAGCCTCAATGACCCCTCGTTTGTTGTCCAAATGTATTGCGTTCAGTTATCCGCCTTTGCAACCCGTGACGATTATTTGGCTCGTCGCGCTAACCACAGGGTTGCCAAACAGTTGCAGCTAACCGGACACAGCTTTAGCCTGGTGTGACACCGTCGCGTTTTCTCTGCTTCGGGCCCCGCGTTGAGAAATGCGGCAGGATGCCGCTTGGCATGTTATGTGCACTCTTCCATTCTGACAGATAGACGCAATGTCATTTCTCGTGGGATAAATGCCGCGGCAGACGCAGGGCATTCGGGCTGCTTTTTGGCGGACGGATCCCTTTCGGTCTACGTAGATCGGCGGCGAGCGGGGGAGGCGTCAACCTGACGGAGGAAATCATGACTGTTGGAATAGTTGGAACAAGCGTATACGGACAAGGGTATGATTATGGCCTCTCAAAGCATTCGGGTTTGGGGGTCGCCTCATTTATACTTTCCGTTGCGATCGGCGTGTTCGATTTCGTGATCGTTGCGCTTGCCGGCCTGGTCGAAGCTTCGACCCCCGGCGGGATGGATGAGGAATCGGTCATCGCCATACTCATAGGACTGTTTATTCTCGGCGGACTGGCCGCGAATTTGGCCGGTATGGGCCTTGGAGTCGCCGGACTGGTTCAAAGGGACCGAAAGAAGGTCTTCTCGGTCCTGGGCCTTTCGTTCAACACGGCGATTGTGTTTGGAATCATCGGACTGATGATTCTCGGCGCGGCCATGCCGTAGGGCGTTTGAGCGCGAAAGAGCATCCGCGCCTTTCCGCCAAATATGAACGTCTCATGACGCCGCGGCACGCGAAACTCCATTCGCGCCGACATAGGACGCATACATATAGATTCACTCTCTCCCCTGCCCCCAAGACTAATGCCGCGGAATGAGCCGGCGTATTCGGCTGTCTTCCCGGCGCCCGATTTTCCCGCGTGGTGGATTAAGCGAAACCTCTCCTGTATAATCACGGGAAGAATCCGCCTGTCTTGCCCTCTCGACGCGGCTTCCATCTATTTGCAGCAGACCCGCAGCCCCTATGCCGCCGACGCCCGCGCGGCGTCCGACGGAAAGGCGGGCCGGCTTGCTGGATCGGACACGGATTATGGACTCAAAAATTGAAAGTTTAGATCGCTTTTTCTATCCGAGACACGTCGCAATCGTTGGCGTTCCCAGGGAGGGGGACCGGTTTGGGGGCGGCACGTTCCTTGCCAAATTCGTGGAATGCGGCTTTCCGGGAAAGCTGTATCCGATCAATCCTAAGGCGGAGGAAATCCAAGGGCTCAAAGCCTATCCGAGCCTGGCGGCGCTGCCCGAAGCGCCCGACCTCGCGATCGTATGCATCGCGGCAAGGTTTGTTCCGTCCATTCTCGAGGAATGCGCCCGAATCGGGGTGCGGCACATCCACATCCTTTCCTCTGGTTTCAAGGAAATCGATGACGAGATCGGCGCGAGGCTCGAGGAACAGGTTGCCTCTATCGCGCGCGAGAACGACCTCTTGGTCATCGGCCCCAATTGCATGGGACCGTACTGCCCATCTTCGCGGCTTACCGCATGGGGAGCGATACCCGGCCTTGGCGGGCCCGTCGGCGTCATCTCGCAGAGCGGAGGCATCACGCAGCGTCTCACCGAGTATCTGTGCTCGCTCGGGATCGGCGTCGACAAGGCGGTCAGCATTGGAAACGCGGCCGTGCTGGACAGCACGGACTACCTCGAATATATGGCGGGAGACGCGAAGATCAGGGTCATCGCCATGTACCTCGAAAGCGTCAAAGACGGCAGGCGCTTCTTGCGCCTGGCTCGGGATATAGCCCGGAAAAAGCCGATTGTAATCTGGAAGGGCGGCGAGACGAGCGTCGGCGCGAAAACCGTAGCCTCCCACACAGGCACGCTGGCGGGCGAGAGCAGGTTGTGGGAGGCCTTCTTCAGCCAAGCCGGCGCAACGCGTGTGCGCTCGATGGATGAGTGGGTCGACGCCGTCATGGCTTTTTGTCTACTCCCGGCGTCCGGGGGGAAACGCGTGTTCCTCATCGGTGGCGGCGGAGGCAACAGCGTCGGCAACGGCGACACTTGCGTCAGACACGGGCTGGATGTCCCCTCGCTTTCCAACGCAACAATGGAAAGGCTGCGCGAGACCGTGCCCGTAGCCGGGTCGATCGCGGGAAATCCGCTCGATGAGTGGAGAACATTTGAGGACACGGCTTATCTCAAGGAAATATTGAAACTCGGATTCGCCGACCCGAAGATCGATATGATCGTCATCGACCGCATGATTCCTCGAAAGGCGTTTCACATGACGGGGGAAATAGATCCGACCCCGAGCATAATCGATCTTATCAAACGAAACGAGCATCGAAAACCCGTCGTGTTCACCGCCGACTCGGAAGGCGGAGACCCCGAGCTTGCCGCCAAGGGCGCAACCCTGAGGGCGCAGTTCTGCAAGGCGGGCATCCCGGCATACCCGTCACTCGATCGGGCGGCGCGCGCCCTGGTTCAGCTCTACAGGTACGGCTGTCGACTGGGGACACAGGGGACAGCCGCGGACTGACCTCCTGAAAAACCGACTCAATCTGTACTACTCACGTTCGATTTCTTGAATTTTTCTCGTGAGTTTCATGCATTATCTTCTGTAAGTCCAACAAATGCAAGGTGGTGCGGCAACGGAAGCTGCTCCCTGCACGCGGCCATCAGTTTTCGGGAAGAAAATACGCCCGCGGCGTAACCGTAAAGAAGC
>CBFDAY010000202.1:0-5727 GCA_965602895.1 uncultured bacterium | reverse complement strand
TATGTCACATCGGGACGGCCGGCGCAAAACATTTAGAGGGGTTGAGCGAAAGGGAAAGGATGTCCCGGATCAAGGATCGACCGAAACCTTGACGCTGCGCGCCTGAAGGAGTGTGGCGTCGGCGCGCATGAGATTGGTCAGCGACAGCGTGTAGTCCACCGTGGCGCGCCGCTCGTTGGCCCTGGCCCCGGCCAGCTCTTCCTCGAATTCAAGCAGATCGTGGGCCGTCGAAACGCCGACATCGTATTTCTTTTTCTCGGCGATGAGGCTCTCGCGCCTGAAGCGCGTCGTCTCCCTCGTGGAGAGCACCCGCTTCCAGTTCGAATCTATCGCTCGAAGGGCGCTGCGCGTATCCTGGATTATCATCTGGCGCAGGTTCCGAATGCTCGCATCGAGCTGGCTGACTTGCAGATTGGCGGCCGTGTACTGGCCGCGAGCCGCGTGGTTTCCCCACGGAAACTCGAACGTCAGCCCCACCATCCACCGGAAATTGTCGCCTGAAAAGAGGTCGTCGACGGCGGGATCGATCCCTTTGTCAGGAGGCGGCGGCAGCGGAAGCCCGAGGAAAACGGTGGAAAGGAACGAGCTGTCGAAATCGCTGTCGAGCCCGACGAGGCCGACGGAGGCGTTCAGATCGAGCGACGGCAGCATCTGGTTTTTCGCGAACCTGCTGCCCAGCTCCGCGGCCTCCTGCTGCTTGAGAAGCTGCTTCAGTTCCGGACGATTCCGGAGCGCGGCGGCAATATGCTCATCTTCCCTGTATTGCGCCGGTGGGTCGGTGCGCGGCTCGTCTTCCGGTATGATCTGAACGTCCCAGACTAATTTCTCGGGAAACAGGTTTGTCGACTCTATCAGGCGGTCCCTTGCATCCTGCACAGCGCTTCGGGCGACGATGACCTCTTCCTCGCGAAACGCCACGCCCGCCTCCGACTGCAACACGGCCAGAGGCGGAATCACGCCGACCCGGAGGCGGATCCGGTTCTCATCGAGCAGATTCTGCGCCAGGCGCAACGACCGGTTTTTCACGCCCAGGTTTTCCCATGCGAACACCAGATCCCAATAGGCCTGCTCGACTTCGAACACGGTCTCGAGGATCTTCTGCTCCAACTGATATACGGCCGTTTCCTTGTTCTTTACGGCCACTCGTATACCCGTCGTGTTTATGTCTCTGCCGAAGTTCTTGAGAAGCGGCTGGGTAAGCGTCAGGAACGCGTCGAGCTTCTGTTCTCCGTTGGCGTCAAAGAAATCGGTGATCGTGGAAAACGGAGTGTGCGCGCTCGCGATGCCGAGGTCATAGATCAGACCGGTCGGTATCGCGCCCGTGATCCCGCCCGTGAGGAACCACTGCTCGGCCTCGACGGCCGTGATCCCGCCCGTGGCGATCGAGACGCGCGTCGGCAGCGGGATCTCCCCGTCGAAATATGTGGCGTTGAAGTACAGATGCGGATCGAACACGCCCTTTCCCGACCGGACGGCGGCGTCGCTGATCTTCGGGACATACCTCTCGACCTTGATGTCGAGGTTGTTCTTGAGCGCGGCCGCGATGCAATCCTCAAGCGAAAGGTAGAGCAGTCCGGCCCCCGGGCTGATCTCCTCGATCAATTCTTCGATGGACTGCATCGGAGGTTCGGCGGCCTGCGCCGAGGCGCTTTCGGCGGCCTGCGGCGGCAGGATCAGAAAAGCTGCGACAACGAACGCAACAATCGTTTCAGAAAGATTCCTCGATGACAATGTTATTCTCTTCCAGGAGCATGCCCGTCGCATTGGAAAGGTTTATCAGCGCCTTCGCGTAATTCAATTTCGCGAGAATCCCGCGTCGCTGCGCGTCGACGAGTTCTTCCTCGAACTCGAGCACGTCATGGCTCGTCGAGACACCGACTTCCAGCTTCTTGCGCTCGGCTTTTAGGCTCTCCTCCGCCAATTCGACCGCCTTCGCCGTCACCTCGATACGCTTCAGGCTGGTTCGAATGTCCCGCACGGCCTTGTTCACTTCCACGATGATTGAAAGGCGAAGGTTCTCGGCTTCTTTCTCCGATTGCCGCCGCTCCAACTGCGCCTTCTTGTGCTCGCCTTTCGCCGTGCGGTTCCCGATCGGATATTCCGCGGTCAGGCCCAACTGCCAGCTCGGAGAATCGCCGCCCTCGATGTCGTCAAAGGCATCGTCGAATTGCCCTGCAACCGCCAGGAACTGGTATTCGCCGGTCAGGTCAACGGTCGGAAGAAGTTGGTTGCGAGTGAACCGCTCGTTGACGGCGTCGTTCTCTATCTGCATCAAGGAACTCTTGTAGTCGGGCCTTTTCCCCAGGGCAAGCTCCAACTGGGCAAGCAGATCGATTTCTTTCTCGACGACCTCCGGCTTATCGGTCGGTTTTATGCGAACCTGCCATTCCTCAGCATCCTTCGGCAGGTTGAGAATCCGCTTGAGGTTGTCATCGGCGTCTTCGATCAGGCGGCGCGCCACAATGACCTCTTCCTCGCGCTGGACCACTCCGGTTTCGGCCTGCAGCACCTCAAGCCGTGCCATCGTGCCGACCTCCAGCCGTATGCGGTTCTCCTCTAGCAGGTCCCGGGAAAGTTCGAGCGATTGCTCGGTCACCCTGAGGTTCTCGATCACCGCCACGAGGTCCCAGTATGCCGATTTCGCCTCGGCGATCACATCCATGACGCGCTTGTAGAAATCCTCGATACTCATGCTCTTCTCGCCCCGGGCGATCCTGATCGCGGACAGGTTGGCATCCGCGCCGAAGTCCTTGAGCAGGGGCTGCGTAAGCGTCAGTTTCAGGTCCAGATTATATTCCCCCGGGTTTCTCTCGTCGCCGAGGACGAGCGGGTCCGGATCGATAAGTGTGTCCCGCTGGGTAAACTGGGATTGCTCGCGGTCGAACGTCACAGCGTACTCGGTTCCCACCGGGAGCTTGCCCTCGAAGGTGAGCGCGAGGTCTTTTCGCACTGTCGCCGTCGATCCCGCGTCGCTAGCCAAACCCTCGACGGTGGTCTGGGGCATCTCCTCATCCTCGTAGGAGAATTCCAGCCGGATCGTGGGATCGAATTCTCCCGTGGCGCTCAGCGCCTCGGCCCCCTTGATTTCCGGATTGAACCGCTCGATCTTGATATCGAGGTTCGCCTCGAGCGCCTTCGCCACGACGTCATCGATTCCCAGGGGGATTGCTTCTGCGCCGCCACGCCGCAGATCCGCGGCGGGCGATGACAATTCCTCGGCGGATACGCCTCCGAGACAAACGAAACAAAGGAGCATCGCCGACACAAGGCATAGCGCCAACTTACCGCCGGATGACATCTTCGTCGCACCTCCTCTGACATGGATATGGGAAATCCGTGAAAGCGGCGAGGTATTATATAACGTCGTCATCGCATAATTCAAATGCCTGCGCCGCCCATCGACCCGGCCCCTGACAATGGACGCCCCGGGGAGCGCGGAAATCGCCTCTCACGGCCCGCCCCCGGCCCTCGCGAAAAAAATTTGAAAAAGAACTTGACAGCTTTGACGCAGTGTGTTAAAATGAATTATGACGCGATGCGTTATGAGCATTACCATACACTTGAAAAGGGAGGTGAACCCATGGCAACGAGGAAGAAAACCGCGAAGGCGACCGCCGCAAAGAAGAACGGCACCACGAAGGAGATCGGCGTCTTGAGGCGTCCTTTCCTCATCTCGGTCGGCGCGTTCGCCCTGGCCGAGGAGCAGGCATCCGGCATGATCGACTCGCTGATCGAGCGGGGCGAAAAGGCCCGCAAGGCCGGCGAGAAATACGTGAAGAAGCTGAACAAGAATGTCTCCAAAGCTTCCAAGAAGACGAAAAGCTCGAAGAAACAATCCGGGCCCGGCGAGGATCTGTTCGGACGCGCGCTCCGCTGGCTGAACATTCCGACGCGCAAGGAGATCGAGAAGCTCAACAAGAAAGTCGACGCATTGATGAAGAAAGTCGCCTGATCCAGGACGGCTACGAGCGGTTGTGCTCCCCCTTTCAATCGCTCCGTAAATAGAGGGGCGCGATCGGTGACATGTCCCCCGGTTGCGTCCCTCCCCTTTTTTGCGCCGCCGGCGCGGGAATGTTACAATGTTGATCTCCGGCGAAGGATTATCCTGCCTGCGCCGGCCGCGGTCGTATCCCATGGAGAACGCGCTTTGGACAACCCCTCGAAGATCGATTTGCACGTACACACAATACGAGGCTCCGACTGCAGCGTTCTCACGCCCGAGGAACTCATCGTGCGCGCGGCCGAGATAGGGCTCGACGGCGTGTGCATAACTGAGCACGACCGCATCCAGCCCTCGCCCGGACTCGAGACTCAGGCGCGCGAGCGGGGAGTGCTCTTGTTCTTCGGCGTAGAGGCCAGCACCGACTGCGGCGAGGTGCTGGCGTTCGGGCCGCAGGAATACGCCCAGGGCTTCCACGAGCTTTCACACCTGAGACGGGCCGTCGACGAGGCAGGCGGCGCAATCATCGCCGCGCACCCCTTCCGGAGCGAGTTCTCCCCCTTTTACTCCGGAGCCGGCGCGAAGAAGCCCACGCTGGAAGAGGCCTGCGAGCAACGGATAATGCAGATGGTGGACGCGCTCGAAGTCATCAACGGCGCCGCGACGGAGGAGGAGAGCGCGTTCGGGCGCTCGGTCGCGGAAAAACTCGGCCTCGGCGCCGCGGGTGGCAGCGACGCCCACTCGGTCGACGGCGTCGGCATGTGCGTCACGGTTTTCGAGCGCAAGATCACCAGCCGGGCCGAATTCCTCGAAGAACTCCGCGCCGGCCGCTACCGGCCCGAGGACCTCAGGGCTTCCCTGCCGCCTACGAAATAGATATTCCCACCAGACAGGGATGCGTTTGCCAATTCATCTGAACGTCCAGATGACTCACCACAAAAGCCTACCCTATCACGCCTCAAGTTTTTTTAAGAAGCGGCTTGACAAATATATCTTTATATGATTAAATTCTATTATTATAATAATATCGTTCAATTGTGCAAAGAGTGCCTGCGCAGAGCCAATTATTTGAATGTACTAAACAAATGGCGGAAAACCATGGACTAATTTGTGGTTTTTTTAATGGAATATCCAATTCACTGACGTTGGAAATTGCATTTGCAGGCAATTACTAGTCAAATCGCTGAACGTATATCTATCTAGTTTTCTGGATGTTTGAGCGAGCGCCAAGTTATCGCAAATCAGATGGCAATCGAATAGAGGGGGGTGAAGAAAAGAAAAAGAGGAATGTGGGGTCTAAAGTCATATCTATTAGATTGGCCAGGAAAAACATGGTCATCCACTCTCAATATAGGCTGCCGAGGAGGGAGATTGAAATGACTGATAGAAATGTTGACATCATGAAAAAAATCTACAGCAAGCTTGCGGATTCAATGACGCTGGGGTCTCAAAGTCCTTATCCTGGCCACGCTTTCCTGGTGCTGGAAAATCCAGGAACGATGCTTCGCCCAGACTTCGACTTGTCGGTACCAGACAATCAATACATAATCTCAAGAATGCTTAATACAATACCAAATCCAAACTTTATCTATGAAGACACAGGTCGCCATATCCCGGAGGATGTATGGGATATGGTCCTCAGATACAAAGAGCTGGCAAACGTTGAGTTGACTGATGAACAGAAAAGGGCGTTGGAAGAGGCGAAGAGAGTTGTTTTTTCTCCACTTGGAGGCCCATCCCGAAAATATCGAAAATATATGGAATATGAAAACATATACTATCCCATA
>CBFDAY010000201.1:0-5727 GCA_965602895.1 uncultured bacterium | reverse complement strand
GGCGAAGTCGGAAAAGCGGCACAACACCTGATACAGGCCGGGGCAACATCTGGCTCGCCACAGCTAGACTCATTTGGACCGGACATGACACTCGCAAAGGCACTGCTTGAAGCCGGTGAAGAAGACGCCGTGCTCGAGTACTTCGATCTCTGTTCTCGCTTCTGGTACCAAAGAGGCTGTCTTGAGATTTGGAGTGCCTCTGTTAGAAAAGGCGAAAAGCCGGAATTTGATCACTGCCGTATGCTTGGGCCGGATTGGAAGCACATCCTGGAGGAATCGTCGCCATAGCTGGAGACTGCGCGTGACTTCCCCCTTTGAAAAAGGGGGATCGAGGGGGATTTGAGAATGAAAGTCGCGATCATCGGCTCGGGCATGGCGGGTCTCACGGCGGGCGCGTACATGGCGCGTGAGGGGCATGAGGTGACCGTCTACGAGCAGTTTTCCGAGCCCGTCGTCTCCATTTGACTTGCTCAGGATTGGAATTTATAATTATAGTGTAGTTTGGTTGTGTACGAGACCCCGCCGGGGCGCGCTTTTCCCGGCGGGGCAAAACCTATATATTGCGAAAATGGCCAAGCCAAAGACACTGAGACAACTTAAAAAATCCGGCTATCAGGCGTTGCCGGTCAGGGAAGAGCTGCGCAAGAACCTCATCGCGAAGATGAAGGAGGGCGGACCGCTGTTCGCCGATATCATCGGGTATGAGGAGACCGTTATCCCGCAGCTCGAAAACGCTGTCCTATCCGGCCACGACATGATATTCCTTGGCGAGAGGGGGCAGGCCAAATCGCGGCTGATCCGCAACCTGGCCGACCTGCTGGACGAGGAGATCCCCATCGTCAAAGGCTGCGAGATAAACGACAACCCGTTCGAGCCGGTCTGCATGTCATGCCGCGAGAGGGCAGTCGAGAAGGGCGACTCGCTCGAGATCGAGTGGATCGAGCGCGAGCGCCGCTATGCCGAAAAGCTGGCCACGCCCGACGTCACGATAGCCGATCTCATCGGCGACATCGACCCGATAAAGATCGCCGAGGGCAAGTATCTCTCCGACGAGCGGGCCATACATTTCGGGCTGATCCCTCGCGTGAACAGGGGCATATTCTCCATCAACGAGCTGCCCGACCTCGCCGAGAAGGTGCAGGTCGGCCTGTTCAACATAATGCAGGAGCGCGATATCCAGATCAAGGGATTCTCGGTCAGGCTCCCGCTCGACGTGCTCGTGGTCGCCAGCGCAAACCCCGAGGACTATACGAATCGCGGCCGCATTATCACTCCTCTCAAAGACAGATATTCCTCGCAGATACGCACGCATTATCCGACTACTCCGGCCCTCGAAACAGAGATCGTCGAGCAGGAGCGCCGCCGTTTTGCCGACGACCGCTACGGCCTGGTCATGCCGCCCTTTATGCAGGAAATACTCACGCAGATAACGTTTCTCGCAAGAGAGAACCCCGACGTGAGCCGACACTCGGGCGTGAGCGTGCGCATGTCGATCAGCAACACCGAGTGCCTGCTGAGCAACGCCGAGAAGCGAGCCATAAGAATGGGCGAGAACGAGGCCGCGCCTCGCATAACCGACCTGCCGTCAATCGCTTCGCTTACCGCCGGCAAGCTCGAACTCGAAGCCTTTTCCCGCGACGGCCATGAGGAAAAGCTGATAGGCCACCTCATAAACGAGGCCGTCAAGCAGACCTTCGACAGGCACTTCGACCTTGAGTCGCTGTCGGGCGTCGTCGAGGCGTTTCACAATGGAGCGACAGCGACCGTATCCGATTCGCTCAGCTCGGAGGAATGCGCGCGCGCGACCTCCGAGATCGAGGCGCTGGCCTCCGCCGTGGAATCCTACCTCCCTGAGTGCAGTCCCGCCGTGTTTGCCTCCGCCGCTGAATTCATCCTGGAGGGCCTGTACCTGCACAACAGTATCCATAAGGAATCGCTCGCCGGCGGAACGCGATACAAGGGGTAGGTCGATGATCGCTTTCAGGTATTCCGCGCCCGCCCGGCCCAAAAAAACGCTTCCCGAAGCCGACACCATAATGGATGAGCTGGCCCGTCATGTGATCGATCACGGCTCGCTGGATGAGGCCATGCTCAAACTCTGCAAACAGGGAATCGAGCGGAAGTACGATGACTCCATCGACGGCCTCAACCGCCTGGCCTCGAAACTGCACGACCGCCGCCGGAAGGTCCTGGATCGATACACGGTGGAGCCTCTTCTCCGGCGGCTTTCCGATGAAATACAATCGCTGCTTCAAAAGGAGATCGAGGCCGTGCGCCGCCGGTTCTCTTCCGAGCAGGAGGAGATAGACAGGAAAATCGACAGGTTTCTGAAGAAGGCGGCCGGCACAATCAAGAAGATGGAGCAGATGCGCCGCAGCGACCGCTCTGAAAACTCACAGATGTTCGGCAGGTTGGAAAACACGTTCGAGCGGCTCTTCCTGCAAAGGGACGAAATCGAGGCCGAATCGCTCGCGCTCAGGGAAGAGGAGGCCCAAAAGCTCGACGCGCTCAGGCAGGTCCCGACAAGCCCGGGAGCCGCGCTCAAGAAATTGAAAGGATACAAACCCGTCGACGCCTCGGTCGGCAAGGCGCTGGCCTCGCTGGATGAATTGGCCGAGAAGATCGCCGCCATCGAAAGAACCCACGCACAGCCCGGCTTTGCCGGCAGCGAGTCGGTCGGGCTCAAGGAGGCCGCCGGTCTCGTAACGCGAGTCAGGGGAATGGAGCGCCTCGGCGGCAGCCTGAGGAAAGGAAACCTCTCCACCGCCGACGAGACGCTTCTTACAGAGACGCTCGGCCCCGAGGCGCTCGCATGCGTCGGCACGATCGCCCGCCTCCGGCGGCAGCTCCTCATGGCGGGTTACCTTGAAGAGAACGCGGAGGGACTGAAGCTCAGCCCGCGCGCAATCAGGCATATAGGCCAAAAGGCGCTTGCCGATGTATTTTCGAATCTCGGGGGCGGCCCGCTGGGAGGACACGACACGCTTCTCAAGGGCGCGGGAGAGCCCGATATGTTCGACAGCAAAGCCTTCGGCTTCGGCGACCCCTTCAACATCCACGTCGGCCCCACGCTCATGAATGCCGTAATGCGTGGGGCGGGCCGACTGCCGATCGAAATCAGCCCGCGCGACTTCGAGGTCCATACCGAGTACCATTCGACCGACTGCTCGAGCGTGCTCCTGCTCGATCTCAGTCACACCATGTCCCGGAACTCAAAGCTGCGGGCGGCAAAAAAAGTCGCCCTCGCGCTCGACGGCCTCATCCGCACGCGCTTTCCGAGAGACACCCTGCGTATCGTCGGCTTTTCCAACTATGCGCGGGAACTGACGCCCGAGGACCTGCCGCTTGTCACTCTCGAGCGTGGAAGCCCATTCACGAATATTCAGGACGGCCTGAGGCTGGCCGAAGAACTCGTGTGCCGCGACCGCGGGAAAAACCGCCAGATCATGCTCGTCACCGACGGCGAGCCGAGCGCCTATTGCAAAGACGGCGAACTTTGCGTGCATTATCCTCCAACAGCGGAGATTTTCGACGAGACCCTCAAAGAGGTCTTGCGCCTTACGCGAAAGGGAATCGTGATCAACACGTTCATGCTCGACAACCAGCCGCTCCTCGTCCGGTTCGTCGAGCGGATGACCGAGCTGAACAAGGGGCGCGCTTTTTTCTCCACGCCCAATAGGCTCGGCGAATATATGCTTGTCGATTACCTCGCCCGCCGCAGGCGCATGGTAAACTGATGCACTCATATTGCTGGTTTTGCCGATAACCCCACAACCCCAAGGAGAGACAAAATGGGTGAGCGTTTGAAAGACAAGGTCGCAATAGTGGTCGGCGCGGGCTCGACACCCGGCGAGGCCATGGGCAACGGGCGGGCGACGGCTATCCTCTTTGCGCGCGAAGGCGCCAAAGTCATGCTGGTGGATCGACGCCTCGACTCGGCGGAGGAAACAAAGCAGATGATCGATGATGAGGGCGGCGACTCGTTCGCGTTCGAGGCCGACGTCACCAGTTCGGACGACTGCAAGCGCATGGCGGAGGCGTGTGTCGAGAAGTATGGCGGGATCGACATTCTTCACAACAACGTGGGCATCGGCGAAGGCGGCGGCCCGGTCGAACTCAGCGAGGAGGATTGGGACAAGGTTTTCAACGTGAACCTCAAGAGCATGTTCTTCACCTGCAAGCATGTTCTCCCTTATATGGAAAAGCGGGGCGGCGGCGCCATCGTGAATATCTCTTCGGTTGCCGCCATCCGCTGCGCGCCATATCCGATGCTCCCGTACACCGCGTCGAAGGCCGGCGTCAACGGTTTCACCCGCTCGGTCGCGATGCAATACGCGCACCAGGGCATCCGCGTCAACTGCATCATGCCCGGTTTGATCAATACACCGATGGCGATTGAGGGGATCTCCGAACGCCTGGGCATGGAAAAGGCCGACCTGATCCGCCTGCGCGACGCGGCCGTGCCGATGAACCACATGGGCGAGGCGTGGGATGTCGCGCATGCGGCGCTTTTCCTCGTCTCGCACGAGGCGAAATACATCACCGGCGTCTGCATTCCCGTCGACGGCGGGCTTTGCCTGAAGGGCTGAGGCGCTCCACAGGGGGGGGGCCGACGTCATCTCTCAATTGCGAGCATGTGACCCGACTTCGACGTGAAGAATGGGACAGTCCCGAATCTACGAATCCCGCAGAGCAGGATGCCGTAATTCTGGGACAGTCCCTCAAGCGCCCGCAACCGGCTTGCACAGGCCGGTTGCGGTTGGTTATAATGGCGTCCAATATCTTCACATAGATTCCGCATCTCTCTGGAAAGGGATAATTTTTGGCGATTCCAGACAATAATATCCGGCGCTCGAAGTATATAGGTCTTGCGCTCGTCAGCCTCTGCATCCTTGTGCTTGAACTCACGCTTACGCGCATTTTTTCCGTGACAATGTGGTATCATCTCGCCTTCGTCGCGATCTCGGTGGCGCTTTTCGGGATCAGCGCGAGCGGGCTGGCGGTATTTTTGCTGGAAAAGGTTTTCGCACGGGAGAAACTCGAACGTCACTTGACCCTGTTTTCCTGTTTGATGGCGGTGTCCATTGTCGTCATGCTGATTGTCATGCTCCGGGTCCCATTCCTCCCATCACTGTCTGTGGCAGGCGTCATCAGGTCGGGAATCATTTACGGCGCGATCGCGCTGCCTTTCTTCTTCGGCGGGACTTGCATCTCCCTCCTGCTGTGGCGCCACTCGGAAAAGGTGAGCGGGCTGTACTTCTCGGACCTGTTGGGCGCGGCGCTGGGGTGCCTGGTCACGCTCGCTGCGCTGAACGTCTTCACCGGTCCACAGGTGGTGCTCCTGGCCGCAGTGATCGCGTCGGGCGCGTCGGTGTGCTTCAGCCTCAATTGCGAAAGCCGTCTGACCGCATACGCTTCGCGAGCGGCCCTTATGGGCGCCGTCATACTGTTCCTGTTCACACGGTCCGGTTTCCTGACGAGGCTGTGGATCGTGAAAAACCCGGGCGGCACGGGGCAGGCGGTGGAGGCAAAACCCGTCTTTGAGAAATGGAACTCTTTCTCGCGCGTGACGGTCTATCCGATGGAAGGCGAAGAGATCTTCAGTGTAGATTCGCCTCCTAAAGATGATCATCTTGACAAGCCGGAACTTTCTTTGCCCGCGCTTACTAAAGGTATTACCGAAAGGATGGAGACATTCCAATGAATACACTATACGAAGAAATAAAA
>CBFDAY010000200.1:0-5739 GCA_965602895.1 uncultured bacterium | reverse complement strand
AAGAGCAGGGCAGCCGTGACGACTGTGCCGTTTCATTACCATAAGGAAGATGTTGATGAGCTGCTGGAACTCGCATATATGCTTAAAGAATCCGGCGGCGAGATAACTATCAAGGAGCTGAAAAAAAAACACAAAGAGGATGTGGACGTCGACAGGCTGCTCAACGAGATGATATCGGGCGGGCTCTTGACGGTCAGAGATCAGGTCGTCACCTTCTCCGAAGCAGGCGAGAAAGAAGCCAAAAGACTCATCCGCGCGCACAGGCTCGCCGAACGCCTGCTCGCCGACGTTCTGCTGGTCAAAAAGGACCACGACCTGGAGAACCAGGCCTGCGCGCTGGAGCACGTGCTGAACCCCGACGTCGTAGACAACATCTGCACGATCCTCAATCATCCTCGCACATGTCCGCACGGGCTTGAGATTCCGCCCGGCCCATGCTGCAGGGACAAAGCGCGCAGCACTACGCCGGCCGTCTACTCGCTCGACCAGCTCCGCAGCGGGGAATCGGGCAGGATATTGTACGTCGAGACAACCAACCACGCGCTTCTCGACAAGCTGACCACGTTCGGAATGCTCCCGGGCACTGTCGCCAGGGTTCATCAGCGTCAGCCTTCGTTTGTTGTGATACTCGGCGAGACACAACTCGCACTCGATCGCGAGATCGCGAGACACATTCACGTAATCAAGACAAGCTAGACGATCAGCAAACGCGTTGCGGGGCGGGACATCTTTGAACCGACACAGGCGCCGCCCCGCCGCACACGGCATCGGCAACTCATTCGAAATGACCTCTTTCATCCACACCCCGAATCGCCTCGTCCTGTTGCTCCCGCTCCTCTTATTCGCGCTCGGGTGCGGACGCGGCGGGCCGCATCGCGAGACCGCCGAGATAATGGGCACGACTTTTTCCGTCACGATCGACGGGCTCGGCGAACCCTCCAAAGCCTGCGCCTCAGCCTTCGAAGAAATCCGCCGCATCGACCGCCTCCTGAGCACCTACAAAGAAGACAGCGAGATATCCGACGTCAACCGCCGTGCGGCGCACCAGCCCATCGCGGTGGAAGAGGACCTCTGGAATGTCATCACCGCCTCACGCCGCCATTTCGAACTCAGCGGGGGCGCGTTCGATCCGACCGTCTATCCGCTCATGAGGATGTGGGGCTTCGCAAAGCGGGAAGGTCGCATCCCGACCGAGGCGGAAATGGTAGAAACCCTGCGCCTGATAGGCTTCGGGAAAGTCGCCCTCGACGGGACCGGGCAGACCGTCGGCTTTGGGCGGCAAGGAATGGCGCTCGATTTCGGAGGCATCGCCAAGGGCTACGCCGTCGACCGCGCCATCGCCGCGCTTGAGGCGATGGGCGCGACGCATGCAATCGTCGACGCCGGCGGTAATTTCTACGCACTCGGCGCACGGGAAAGCAGACAAAGCTGGCAGGTGGGAATCCGGCATCCGCTGAGGCGCGACGAGATCATCGCGCGGCTTCCCGTCGGCGACAAGGGGGTTGCCACCTCGGGCAACTACGAGCGGTTCTTCGAGATCGACGGCAAGAAATACTGCCACATCATGGATCCGCGCACGGGACAGCCCGTCGAGGGAATGTTGAGCGCCACCGTCATCGCCGACACCGCCATGGCGGCCGACGCCCTTTCGACCTCCGTGTTCGTCCTCGGCGAGGAAAAGGGAATGCGCCTGATAGAGAGCCTGCCCGGCGTCGAAGGAATGCTCATAATTAAGCAACCCGACTCACCCCAGGGCTTCAGGATCATTCTCTCATCCGGCCTCCCGAACAAGGTCGAGCTGCTCCTGCCGGCTTCGTCATAAAGGCGGAAAAGCGCGTAATACCCGCGTCGCCGTGTCCTTTCTGAGTACAATTGCAAAGCGGGAAGAGTTCAAATATCCCAAGAATTGTGCTTACGGCAAGTGAAAACGCCATAATAAAGCGAAAATCTCCAGCTTCCCAAGCCCCGGTTGACAAAGCCGGCGCGCCCAAGATATTATCTTACTCATGCGGGTGGCGATGTATTACAATAACAGCGACGTACGGCTCGAGGAGATGCCGAAGCCGAAGATCGGGCCCGGCGAGCTGCTTGTGCGAATCGAGGCCAGCGGCATCTGCGGCAGCGACGTGATGGAGTGGTACCGCATAAAAAAAGCGCCGCTCGTGCTCGGCCACGAGATCGCAGGCGAGATCGCGGAGGTGGGCGAAGGCGTCGAGCGCCACAAGGTGGGCGACCGCGTCTCGGCGTCGCATCACGTGCCGTGCAACACATGCCACTATTGTCTCAGCGACCGCCATACGATGTGCGACACGCTGCGCAGCACCACTTTCGACCCCGGCGGATTCGCTGAATACGTGCGGCTGCCGGCGATCAACGTCGACCGCGGCGTTTACCCGCTCCCCGATGAAGTGTCATACGAAGAGGCGACGTTCGTCGAGCCGCTCGCGTGTGTCTTGAGGGCACAGAGAATCGCCCGCCTGAAACCGGGGCAAAGCGTGCTCGTGGTCGGAAGCGGCATGACCGGCATCTTGCAGATCCATCTCGCGCGGGCATCCGGCGCGGGCCGCATCATTGCAACCGATATTTCTCGGTACCGGCTCGGCGAAGCGAAGCGATTCGGCGCCGACGACGTCGTCGACGCAAAGCAAGACGTGCCCGCCCGTGTGCGCGACCTCAACGGCGGCAGGCTGGTCGACCTTGTGTTCGCGTGCACCGGCGCCGTGAGCGCGATCAACCAGGCGCTCGAATCGGTCGACAGGGGCGGCACGGTGCTGCTTTTCGCGCCGACCGACCCCGGCATAACGATCCCGGTTTCGGTGACCGACCTGTTTTTCAGCGGCGGCGTCACGCTGACATCTTCCTACGCGGGCAGCCCCGCCGACCACATGACGGCCGTGGAACTCATTCGGGCGGGAGACGTGAGTGTGCGCGAGATGATCAGCCACAGGCTGGGCCTTGAGGAAGCGGGATCAGGCTTCAGGCTCGTCTCCGAGGCGGGCGAGTCGATGAAGGTCGTGATCGAGCCTCAGAAGTGACGCAAACGAAAACCGATGGGCGTTGAGCCTGCCCCCGACTTCGATCGGGGGGCATGCCGCGTCCCTGCGCCAATATCTCGCAAATGCCAAAACCAACCAAAGGAGGTTGTCGAAAATGGACTGGGGACTCCAAAACCGTCTGTCCAGAATAATCAATCCGAAGACGGGCCGCACGGTAATGCTCGCTGTCGACCACGGCTACTTCCAGGGGCCGACGACGGGCCTGCAGCAGCCGGGCGACACGATCAAGCCGCTCATCCCGTACGCCGACACGCTGATGCTCACGCGCGGCGTGCTCCGCAACTGCATCGACCCGGGCCTCAACAAGGCCATCGTGCTGAGGGTCTCGGGCGGCACGAGCATCCTCTCGGAACTCTCGAACGAGGGCATCATGACGTCCATCGAGGAGGCGATCAGGCTCAACGTGGCCGCCATTACGCTGTCAATCTTCGTCGGCGGCGAGTACGAACGCCAGACCCTGCTCGCGCTCGGCAACCTTGTTAACGAGGGCGCCAAGTATGGCATCCCGGTGCTCGCGGTGACGGCCGTCGGAAGGGAGATGGCCCGTGACGCGCGCTACCTGAGCCTCGCGTGCCGCATCGCGGCCGAGCTGGGCTCGTCCTTCGTCAAGACTTACTACTGCGAGGATTTCGAGAAGGTCGTCGAGGGCTGCCCGGTGCCGATAGTCATCGCCGGCGGCAAGAAGTTGCCCGAGCGCGAAGCGCTCCAGATGGCTTACGACGCCGTCAGCCGAGGCGCGTGCGGCGTGGACATGGGCAGAAACATCTTCCAGTCCGACAGTCCCGTCGGGATGATAAAGGCCGTTCGCGCGGTAGTCCAGAAAAAGGCGTCCGTCGACGAGGCCTACGAGGTCTACGAGAAGGAGAAAAACAAGTAGGCCCGCTGCCGTGTAGTCTGCGCGCAATAGTTATTTGAAATGCAGTGAGCAAGGCTCTCTCTTTTGAGACCGGAAAGAGAGAGCCTTGCTTTTGTTTCAACGTCTTGTTAAGATCGCCGCACCCGTCCCGATGATCCCAGGCGGGCTGTCCGGCAAAAACCGTCAGCCTTGATGCAGGTGCCTTGGAGATCCGGCCGTTCCTTATAGAATTTCCTCCGCCACCTCCACGCGCATCAATGACCGCACGTTTTCGATCTGGTTGATGATCGTCGCGACGGAAGAGCCCGCGAAGAGCAATCCCACGGCGACATTGTCCAACGTGCTGACCAGTGAGCCCGAATCGCCGCCCGCAGATATGCATGTGGTGACAATCTGATCGATGAATCGCGCCACTCTTCCTCCCCCGTAGCCTACGTCTATCGTTGCATTGATCGCTGTGATCCTGCCCGTGGCGTAGTTGGTGGTCCGCCCGGTTTTTTGAACGACCGTACCGATTTTTACCTTCGCCTTCGGTCGCCAAGCCCTGACGTGACCTATCCAATAGATGCACCTGTCCAAGTCGTGGAATTCACCCTCGGCAACGGCGGCGTCTACGAGGTTTCTATGTCTCGTGCGAGGCACAGGAGGATCGAAGGTGATCGGTACAAACCGGCTCAGCCGGGCGATCCGATCCCTCGGGTCTGTGCCGCCGTCGTATGGCCCCGGCTGAAGGATAGGGTCACCAGGTCTTGCGTTGTTGCTGTTTGCGAGTACGTGGTTGTTGCTGAGTATGTAGAATTTACTCGGGATACCAATCCCGTTCCTGAGTTTTCTTGCTGATCCTCCCGGCAGACTGTCATAGACGCAGGTGCCGATTGTTCCCGCCGTTATCTTGACGTGTCCGACGCTGTAACCACCTTTCGCCGGGCGCGCGCGTTCGGCGAGCGTTTGTGTCGAAAACGCCGGCGCCTGGACACCGGCGACAGGATATCCCACCGTGAGAACGTCGGTCGGCATATTGGCCAGTTTCTTTGGCACCATGTCAGCCTTGCTAAGCTGAGCCTTGTCCACCTTCTGGCTAACGAGCACAATCAGGGCAGGCTCGCCCGTAGGTACGCCTTCCTTCCATTTGACCCCGATCCCCATTCCAACTACATTGGAGCGCGGCTTGTCAGGATCCAGAAAATCATCAACACATGAACTGTAGGCTTTTTCCACCTCAGCGACAGCGGACTCTGCCAAGAGCATCTTGTTCTGGTCCTGTACCATGGTATTCCCTCCTTAATGCGCCGTGACTTCCCCGATTTCCCTAACATCCGTCTTATACCCCTCCAATTCCTTCGGGATAACATCCTGAGGCCGCAGGACGGATTCGGGGACAATCTTTCGACCGACATAGACTACTATTACTTCTTTCCCATGTCTTTCACCCACGGCCGAACCAATTACGTTTGGAAACCCGCGCAATCGAGAGTCATATTTCCGACGCACAGCCTCAATGTCCAATATGCTCACCTCCTTTCCGGGAGCCATGCCACGCGCTGTCGTGCCTCCTCTATAGCCTCGACATTTCGGAGGCATTCGTGAGGACAGGAAGCCAAGATGCCGCACGTTTCATGGCAGTATTATACTACGTTGCTTAATCCTCCGGCAGTTTAAATTCCGCAATCACAGGCGCATGGTCTGATTCGGGATATTTTACGTCGGTTGCGAACGCCATCGATTCATCATGCAGCACCTCATTGTGAATCTCTGAACCCTTGTAGTAGGCCAGCATGCGCCGGGAGGCCAGCAGCGGTGCGCACTCTGCATTGTTGCTCAAGCCAT
>CBFDAY010000199.1:0-5763 GCA_965602895.1 uncultured bacterium | reverse complement strand
GCTCCGCCCGGGGTCCTTGCCGGATAGGGACGAGATGTGTACGGTTTTGATCCGGCGATCCTCCACTTCCTCGACCCGGAACGTGAAACCGGCGTGCTCGACCCACTCGTTCGGGGCCGGCACATGCTCCAGCAGCTCGTATATCAGGCCGCCGACCGTGTCGCATTCGGGCTCGAGCACGTTTACGCCCAGGGCTTCCGAAAGGTCGTCGAGCCGGAGCCGGGCGTCAACCCTGAGTGTGCCGTCGTCAAGCCTTTCGATCTCGCTCTCTCGGATGTCGTATTCGTCGAATATTTCGCCGACGACCTCTTCGATCAGGTCTTCGAGGGTCACAAGCCCTTTCGTGCCGCCATATTCGCCGACGACGACCGCCATATGCAGGCGCCCGCTCTGGAATTCTCTCAACAGGTCGCGCACTTTTTTTGTCTCGGGAACATAGTATGCCGGCCTTACGAAGCGCGATATCGGAATGTTGGCCTGTCCGCGCCAGAAGTAGGGAAAAAGGTCCTTGGCGTAGACGATTCCCTTGATATCGTCCACCGTTTTGCCGTAGACGGGGAAGCGCGAGTGTCCGCTTTCTTTCATTATCGTCGTGAGCTGTTCGACCGTGATATCCTGTCTTACGCGCACCATGTCCGTTCGCGGCACGTACACATCGCGCACGAGGGTGTCGCCGAACTCGATTATCCTGTGAATCATCAGCCGCTCGTCCGATTCGAGCACTCCCTCTTCCTCGCTCATGGCCACGAGTGTCCTGAGCTCCTCTTCCGTCACGACCGAGTCGGTCTCGCCTTTGCTTATGCCGAAAAGTCGCAGGATCGAGTCGGTGAAAAAGAGAATCACCCGGAGCAGCGGATAGACCGCATTGGAAAAAGCCTTGAGCGGGATGGCCGCCCCGAGGGCAAAGCGCTCCGCGTTGTTGATGGCGAGCGTTTTCGGGGCGATTTCGGCGAAAAGGAGCAGCACGGTCGTTGTGAACAATATGGCGGCAAGGCTGCCGATATAGTTGGAATAGGGCAGGGGATCGAAAATCCTGAGCGACCACACTCCGATGATTTCCGAGATCAGGATGTTTACCGCCAGGTTGCCGAGCAGTATAGTGACGAGCAGGCGGTTGGGCCGGCCGAGCATCTCGGCCACCCGTTTTCCGCTCGCGGAGGCCTGCTTGAGCCTTTCTACGACAACGCGCGGCAGCGAGAAAAATGCGGTTTCCGAGCCGGAGAAAAAGAACGAAAGCGACAGGAGGATAAGCAAAAGGAAGAGGTTTTCAAACAACTGAATACTCAAGGCAGCACGGCTCCTAAGAGCCTTCACCTCCGGTTTTTTTTGCAGGGTTTAGATATTTGCGCCCGCGTCTTCGCATGCGTGCGCGGCCCCGGGCGGTCTCATCTTCGTAGCCGAGCAGGTGGAGCGTACCGTGGACGGCAAGCAGCCTGAGTTCGTCCGCCAGGCTGTGCCCCGCCCGGTCGGCCTGTTCCCGCGCCCTGTCGGCGGAGATGACGACGTCGCCCAGGATATGCGGGTGAAGATCGCCGAATTCGCCTTCACCCATCGGGAAGGCGAGCACGTCGGTCGGGGAGTCGATCTCGCGGTACATCCGATTGAGCTTTTGAATTCGCGAGTCGCCGACTATAAGCACGCTGACTTCCGCGTCGGCCCTCTTTTCCCCGTCGAGCGCTCTCTCAATCACTTCCCTGATCGGCGCGACCCTTATTCCCGGTCTTCGCACCGATTTTCGTATCTGTACCTTCAAATTTTTCCTTTATCTCGGGAGCCGTTTGCTCCTCGGGATATTCGATTCGTGAGTGGAGATATCCCGCCAACACCCTGACGAAGCTGTCGGCGATTGCGTGCATGTCTTTCAGCGTGAGGTTGCATTCGTTGAGCTGCGAGTCGATGAACTTGTTGTTTATTATCTTTTCGACCATGGCCTTGATTCGGCCGTGGGTGGGATTCGTGAGCGTCCTGGAGGCGGCCTCGACGCTGTCGGCCAACATGCAGATGGCTATCTCGCGCGATTGCGGCTTGGGCCCGGAATAACGGAAGTTTTCTTCCCCCACCGCGTGGTTCGGGTCCTGCTCCATGGCCTTCTGGTAAAAGAACGGCATCAGGCTGGTGCCGTGATGCTGCTCGATGAAGTCGACTATGGGCTGGTTAAGACGATGCTCGCGCGCCAGTTCCACTCCCTCCTTGGCGTGTGCGGTCAGTATCAGCGCGCTCATGCTCGGCGTGAGTTCGTCGTGCTTGTTCTTGGCGCCTCGCTGGTTTTCGCTGAAGTACAGCGGCTTGTTCATTTTTCCGACGTCGTGGTAATACGAGCCGACACGCGCCAGCAGGCTGTTGGCGCCTATCTCCTCGGCTGCCGCCTCGGCCATGTTGCCGACCATCAGGCTGTGATGATATGTTCCGGGCGCCTGCATCGCCATTCGTTTCAGAAGCGGATGATTGAGGTCGGATAGCTCCAGCAGGCGAATGTTGGTAGCGATGCCGAGCATCCACTCGAGCGGAATAAGCGAGCCGGGGACGATCCCGATGGCTGTAATAAGGCCGTTGGCGGCGCCCGCGATGATGGCCCACAGGAATCCCTCGCGGATGTCGCCGATAAGGTAGAAGGCGACTATTGTTGCGACATTGACGACCCCTACCACCATTCCGGGCCAGAATATGTCGGCGCGCCGGCGTATGGTGCGCATGTAAAAAATTCCCGCCAGACTGCCGAATATCCCGATCAGGAAGAGCGGGGCATGATAGTTTCCCTGGGCCGCGTAGAGCATGCTGATGAAGAAGGCGTAGACGAACGCGGTCCTGTCGTCGACGAGGATCGACAGCAAAATGGAGCCCGCGGCCACGGGGACCAGGTACAGCCAGACGTCCGGTATGGGCAGCAGAATGAACAGCCGACCCGTCGCCAGAGTGAACGCCGAGAAGATACCGATCAACAGGAGGCCTTTATTGCTCTCGTAGATCTCAGGCCGGAAACGGTATAGAAAGAGGAGGAAGCAGCCGAATATCATCGCGAGCACGACCGCGTTGCCCAGGTATATCTGCAGCCGGTTTGCCCGGCTGAGCGTCTGGGCGTGGGCCTGAAGCTCGAGCATGTCCTGCGCGGTGACCTCGTGTCCGGCTTGGACGATTTCCTGGTTCTTCCTGAACGACTTCATCACGGGAAGAGTCGCGTCGCGGGCTTCGTCCTGGGTCTCCCGCGTCAGCTCTTCGTCGAACGCAAGTGTGCTCTTTATGAAAGGAAGCGACAACTCGACGAGAGCCCTCTGATAGAGCGTGGAGTCCGGAAATTTCTCCGCCGCGAGCATCCCGAGCGCATCGGAGGTCTTTTTCAACGTCAGCAGGTCGTCGACTTCCACTACGCGCCACTTCCGCTCCGCTTTTTCGTACAAAGAAATCTGCTTTGCGCTGCCGGGCGCGTCGCTCAGTACGCCCCGGCCCAGGATATCCCCGATAGTCTCTCGCGTAGCCGCGCGCAGGGAGTCGAGCCGATCTCGGTCGAGCTCGGCCAGCAGATTAACGGTTTCCTCAGGCGTGGAACTCGGCATGTATTTGGAGATAAGGGCCGCCCGCTCTTCAGGCGTGAAAACGGGGTTGAGAGCGTCCTGCTCGATCTTGTTGAAGTGATCCTCCGCATCCGCGATGGGGGCCTGTATCGACTCGGGGTCGAGCACATACACGGGCGGCGCCAGGTTGGCCGCCTGCTCGCGAGCCAGGCGGGTCGCTTCACGGTCGGCGACCCCGAAGTCCACCTCGGCTAGCACGGATTCTTTCGGGTAATCGCCTTCCTGTAATGTTATCCACGGAAGCTTGAAAGGAGGCGAGATCAGGTACAGCGTTACAATATAGAGCAGCGCCACCCCGAGGCTCCTGATATTGACGACAGGATGCGATGTGAGCTTCGAGGTGTGTTCTTCCAGTCTCGAGCCGCCGGGCGTCTTCTTTTGCTTTAGAGCCTGGTTGGCCACTATTCGCTCTCCGTGCCCTCTGCCGGCTCGTGACGCTCGTAGGCTTCGACAATTTTCACGACCAGCGGATGCCGGACTATGTCGCGGCCGGTCAGGTACACGAACCCGATCCCCTCTATTTCGCTGAGTAGCTGCTGGGCCTCCACGAGGCCGGACGCTTTGTGCTCCGGAAGATCGATCTGCGTGATGTCCCCGGTGATGATCGCCTTGGAATCACGTCCCAGCCGGGTCAGGAACATCTTCATCTGCTCGCGGGTTGTGTTCTGGGCCTCATCGAGTATGACGAAGCAGTGGTTCAGGTTGCGTCCCCGCATGTAGGCGAGCGGAGCCACCTCGATCTGGCCCCGGCTCAAGAGGCGCGAGATCGTTTCGGCCTCCATCATATCGTAAAGGGCGTCGTTGAGGGGGCGCAGGTAGGGATCCACTTTTTCCTGCATGTCGCCCGGCAAAAACCCGAGATTCTCGCCCGCTTCGACGGCCGGGCGGGTGAATATCAGCCGCTCGTATTCACGCCTGAGGAACGAAGAGACCGCCATCGCGACGGCCAGATATGTCTTGCCGGTTCCGGCCGGTCCGATCCCGAAGACTATATCGGATGTGCGGATGGCCTCGACGTATTCGTATTGCCCCTTGCTCTTGGGATAGATGGGGCCGCAGCCGTTCGAAACCGTGATCGGCTCGGCCATGATATCCGAGAGGGACGGTCGCGGGCAGTCTGCAGCCGCCGAGAGGGCGTATTTGAAGTCATCGGCCGTCACGCGGTTTCCCCTGCGGACCGCCTGGAGCACTTCGTCGAAGATTCGATGGACGGCTTCAACCTCCGCATCGGGCCCGCTGAGGAGCACTTTTTCGCCCCGATCCACAATTGTCACGGGATATAGCTCCTGCACGAGCCGAATATGCTCCCGATTTTTCCCAAGAAGTGTTATCGCTTCATCTTTGTCGCGCAGAAGTATTTGTTTTGAAGTGTCTGCCATATGATATCAGATTTTTCCTTACGCTCTCAATTCGCAAAAGCGTTTCGGAGCGCAGCCGACCCGCTCCTGCGCAAAAGTGCGCAGGGGACTTTCCCGTGGTGGCGGCGCGATGCGTATTCGCGCCGCGTGTCCGGGATTGTCCCCGATGTCTCAAGAGTATATGGCAAGCTGGTTTACATGTCGAACAACGCCTAATCCTCTTCCGATTCCGGCTTGAATATGGCGTCCAGCTTCCTGTTCAAAGAGTATATTGTCCGGTTCGCGTCGGCCAGGGCCTCATTTAATCTGATCACCTCGGAGCGAAACCAGTTGTTTTGTGCTTTCAGCAGATCATTCTCCGACTCGGCCCTCTCAATCTCGGGCCTCAACGATTCGATGGCGCTTCCCTCTTGCCCCACACCGGGCTCGGCGGAAACTTCCCGCATGGCTGAAAGAGCCTGCTGTTCTGAAGTCGCGGCGTTACGAGCGCATGACGCCGTAAAGAGAATCGCGATAAAACCGAACGCCACAACGAACATATAAAAAAATGACGCCCGCTTACGGGCAGTCAACCCCGATTGCCGCAAACAACTTCCTATCAACATTCGGGCCGTTTTCTTCATTTTTTCCTCAATAAATATACCACGAAATTTCCGGCCATGTCAAATATGACGGCCCCTGAAGTTTCCCGTTTTTCGGGAGCCGCCGTATCGCTTCGCCGTAACGACTCTTTCGCTTTCGCGCAAATAAGTTCTCCGTTCTCAATTCCTTACCCGATTTGTCTCCCTGATTGACAAACAGTTCGTTGCGCGGTTTTTCGGGGACGTGTTATTCCT
>CBFDAY010000198.1:0-5772 GCA_965602895.1 uncultured bacterium | reverse complement strand
CACAAGCTATCCTTATATCCGTCTCTTTGGCGCTCTGGTTTTTTTGCGTTCCTATGTCCCTGTTCGCCCAAGAGGCGCTCCCCGGCCGGCCGCTTGGTCTTAAGGCCTGCCTTGATATCGCTATTTCTTCAAGCCCGGACGTGATTGTGGCTCAGGAACGAATCGAGCAAGCGAGGGCTGCCGCAAAGCAGGCGCAGGCGGGTTTTTATCCAAAGCTGACCATTGGAGAAACCTTTACGCGAAGCGATTTTGCGCCTACTGTCTTCAGCAACCAGCTTGCACAGGGAAGATTGTCGGGCGATTTTCCCCTCCCGCCACCCACGGGATTTGACCCGTTCGACCAGTTCAATGATCCTGGTCCCTTTAACAACTGGAACACTCAGCTTCTCCTCCAATGGTCTCTCTTTCAGGGAGGGCGCACGTATTACGGCAGCCGGGCCGCCGTCGCGCAATTGGGCGTCGCGGAAATGGCGCTCAAGACAGTCCGCGACAACCTCGCATATGCCGTCTCCGCCGCCTATTATGAAATCCTCAGGGCCGACAACTCCATCGAAATTGCAGAGGAGTCGGTCCGCCAAATACGCGCGCACCTCGATCTCGCAAGCTCCCGGCTCGAAAACGAGGTTGCGCTTCGCTCGGATGTGCTTCAAGTATCGGTCCGTCTTGCCGAAGCGGAGGAAGCCCTCGAAATAGCGCGTCATAATCTTGAGAGATCAAAGTCTCAGCTAAATCTTGTGATGGGGCGTCCCGTGAGCGCCGTGCTCCGGCTCGCGTCCGAAGAAACGCCAATTGAATCTTCCGCTGTGACCGGCGAAACGCTGGACGAACTCACGAAATCCGCGCGTCGGCTGCGCTCGGAGATCGACGGAATGGATCGAACGATTGCATCCCTTGAGAGTTCGGCCAGGGCTGTGAAGGCGGGGCATTATCCGCAAATCGACGCGTTTGCCCACTACGACATAGACACGGAGGATTTTTCCGACAGCGAAGAAAGCTGGACAATCGGCGTCGGCGCAAGTCTGTCCATCTTCGACGGGTTCCTGACTCGATCCGCCGTGCGGACGGCACAGGCCAGGCTGCGCGAAGCAGAGGCCCGGAAACAGCGGCTTTTGTTGTGGATCGACATGGAAGTGAAGAACGCTTATCTTGCGAAATCGGAAGCGGGCCGGCGCCTTGAAGTGCTTCGGGAGAGTGCGCATGAGGCGGAAGAGACCTTGCGTATAGTCTCTGCGCGCTATGCCGAGGGGCTCGCTCTTGTCACCGAGCTGATCGATGTGGAGGTGGCTCTCACCAACGTGCGCTTACGCCTGCTTTCGGCGCGGTACGATTATTATATTGCCGCAGCGGCGCTTGAGCGGGCCGTCGGAAGAATAATCGAGGAAGGATTGGAGCGATGAAGCGGCGATACAAAACGATTCTTGCGGCCGTTGGAGTCATGGCTGTCCTGGTGTTGATGTTCGTGTGGCTCACCGGGAACCTGTCGTGCGAGGGCAAGATTTCTCCCGGCAAGCTCGAGGTGAGGGGAGAGCCGCCCGCGGGCCGCACAATTCTGGAAGTCTCAGCCGTTACGGTCCCTGTCGCGCTGGAAGCCGTGGGCACGGTTGCCGCGCGCGACCGCGTTGAGATATCAAGCAGGATCATGGCGGGAATAATCGTGGCCGCCGCCGACTCCGGCGACAGGGTGGAAAAAGGGCAGACACTGTTTGTGCTCGATTCGCGCGATGCCGAAGCCCGACTGGCGCAGGCGCGCGAAGCGCTTGCGTCCGCGGAGGCTACACTCGAAAAGGTATCCCTCGATGCGGGCCGAATCGAACGGCTCTACGAGAAAAAGGCCGCCACGAAGCAGGAATTCGACAGAGCGGGGGCGGCGCTCAAGACAGCCCGCGCGGCCGTAGAATCCGCAAAAGCGATGGTCCGCGAGGCGGAAGTCAGCCTTTCCTATACTCGCATAGATTCTCCGCTCACCGGCGCCGTGATAGATCGCGTTGCCGATCCCGGTGACACGGCGATTCCGGGAAAGCCGTTGATGTCTATCTACAATCCATCATCCCTGAGATTGGAAGCCTCCATAGCTGAACAATTCAGGCGAAATGTGACAAAGGGCCAAGTCGTCAAGGTCTCGCTGGATTCCGCCGGAGCGGAATTCGAGGGCGGTATCGAGGAAATTGTGCCCGCTTCGCAAGCTTCCAGCCGTTCGTTCCTCGCGCGCGTGTCCGTTCCGGCGACCGAGGCCGCCTATCCCGGAATGTATGGAAAAATTTGGCTGCCCGTGGGCGAAAAAGAAGCCATTCTCATTCCCCCCGATGCACTGCAGCGCGTGGGACAATTGGAAATGGTGACCGTGGTCGAGAATGGGGTCACTCGCTCCCGCGCCGTCAAGACGGGGAAAACCTATCCCGAGGGTGTGGAGGTCCTCTCGGGGCTCGTGCCCGGTGCGCTGATAGTATTGCCGTAAACCGCGAAGGCTTCCCATATGAGCGACAACGAACGACAGACGGGAAACACCGGGGAAAAAATGTCGATTTTCGGCAAGATAGTCGAGAAATTTCTCACCAGCAACCTCTCGATAATTATCATTATAATCTCGATAGCCTGCGGCCTGGCGGCCCTGCTTGTCACGCCCCGTGAGGAAGAGCCCCAGATCATTGTGCCTCTTGCGGATGTCTACGTGTACTTCCCCGGCGCCGGCGCTGAAGAGGTGGAGCAGCTTGTTTCCACCCGTCTCGAGAAGCTCTTGTGGCAAATAGACGGAGTCGAGTATGTATATTCGATGTCCGCGCCCGACATGGCCATCATCACCGTAAGGTTTTTTGTCGGTGAGGACCGCGAAGACAGCCTGCTGAAGCTTTACAACAAGATAGAGCAAAACATAGATGACGTACCTCCCGGAGTCACCGGGTGGATCGTGAAGCCGATTGAGATAGACGACGTTCCGATCGTGATGCTCACCTTCTACGGCGAAAGCGCTTCCGACCACGAACTCCGCCGCGTGGCCGAAGAGGTGATTGATCGCCTCCAAGGTGTCAGAAACACCGCACGCACGTTCATTGTCGGAGGCCGGGAAAGACAGATAAGGGTTAACCTGGACGTCGAGAAATTGGCGGCGCGCCGGTTGACACCGCTCGAAGTTGTGAGTGCGCTCGGCGCTTCGAACGTGACGCTCTCGGCCGGCTCTTTCAGCAGCGGGGGTGAAGAAGATATCATCCGAGGCGGCGTTTTCCTCGCGTCCGCCGATGATGTGGAAGAACTTGTTGTCGGCGTTTATGAGGGGAGACCGGTCTACATAAAGGATGTGGCGGAAATTCACGACGGTCCGGCCGAGGCCACGACATACACAAGAATCGGTTTCGGTTCGGCCGCAAAACATAAAGGCGTCGATAAGGGTATTTCGAACGCCTCGCTGCCGGCTGTCACACTCGCCATCGCAAAGAAGCGAGGGACAAATGCCGTCTGGGTGGCCGATGATATTATAAGCCGTGTCGAGGAGATGAAAAGCTCCGTAATACCGGACGACGTCCGGGTTCTGGTAACGCGCAATTATGGCGAAACCGCGAACGACAAGGTCAACGAGCTTGTTGAAGGGCTTGCGATTGCCATTGTCATCGTCATCGCGCTCATCGGCATAATCCTGGGGTGGCGTGAGGCCTTCATAATTGCGTTGGCCGTTCCCATAAGCTTTTTCCTCACACTTTTCCTGAACCTTCTCTTTGGGTACACCATCAATCGTGTCACGCTTTTTGCGCTCACGCTCTCGCTCGGCCTGGTCGTGGACGATCCTATTACCGACGTCGAGAACGTCTTTCGCTACCTGAAAATGCGCCTGTATCCGCCGATGGAGTCGGTGCTTCGTGCGGTAAACGAGGTCAGGCCTCCTATAATCATGTCCACGCTGACCGTTATCGTATCGTTCCTGCCGCTGTTTTTTATCACCGGAATGATGGGTCCGTACATGCGCCCCCTGGCTCTCAATGTTCCCCTCGCGGTGCTTATGTCCACGGTCGTGGCCTTCACCATTACCCCCTGGACATCGTTTCACGTATTGAAAGGAAAGCACGGAAAAACCGAGGAGAAAGCTTTTGACATTCGCAAGAGCGGGATTTTTCGCTTTTACAGCTCGATCATCGGGCCCATGCTTCGCTCTCGCGGACTGAGCTGGATATTCCTCGGGATCATAGTTTTGCTGTTCCTGTTCTCGATACTACTCGCGCTGTTCAGGAAAGTTCCGCTCAAAATGCTTCCGTTCGACAACAAGAACGAGCTGCAGGTGGTCATCGATATGCCTGAGGGGACAACTCTGGAAGAGACGGACAGGGTTGTCAGGGAGTTTGAGCACTACCTGCGGTCGGTTCCCGAGGTCACCGACTTCGAGAGCTACGTCGGGATATCGTCGCCCATGGACTTCAACGGCATGGTGCGGCATTATTACCTCCGCCGCTCGCCGAACCTGGCCGATATCCGAATCAATCTCGTGAACAAGAAAAGACGAAAACAGCAGAGCCACGCGATTGCGCTGAGGCTGAGAGACGACCTGCAGGAAATCGCCGACAGGAACGGGGCGCTGCTGAAAATCGTCGAGGTCCCTCCCGGGCCGCCCGTGATCTCAACGGTGGTGGCCGAAATCTACGCGGAGCCGTCTTTTTCATATGATGAAACACTCGAAGCCGCAAAGATCGTCCGGGAGCGGATGAAACAGGAGTATCGCGTCGTTGACGTCGATGACACGGTCGAGGCCGACCAGAGGCGTTTCACATTCATCCTGGATAAGAAGAAGGCCGGCATTAATGGAATCACGACGGCCGATGTGGCAAGGACTCTTCGTCTCGCCCTCCGGGGGGAGGCGGCGGGGACGGTGCACATTCCGGCGGAACGAAACCCGCTGCTGATTGTGCTCAGGCTTCCAAGGGCCGAGAGATCGAGCCTTGAAGATCTCTCCCGGTTGTACGTCAAAGGCTCCACAGGCAACCTGGTGCAAATATCGGAGTTGGGAAGGTTTGCCAGGGACAAAATCGACAAGACCATCTATCATAAGAACCTGTCACGGGTGACATACGTGTTTGGTGAGGTGGCCGGCCGAAGCCCCGCCGAGGCGGTACTGGACATGCAGGCTTACTTCAAGAAGAATCCTTTGCCGGAAGGTTTCAATATCGTGTGGAGCGGCGAGGGCGAGTGGGAGATTACCTTGCGCGTGTTCCGCGACCTCGGCATCGCTTTCGGCGCCGCGCTTGTGGGCATCTATATTCTTCTGGTGATACAGACGCACTCGTTTGCGATGCCGCTCATAATAATGATGGCCATCCCGCTGACCCTCATCGGTATCATGCCCGGCTTCTGGCTGATGAATGCCCTGGCCGCGAAGCCGGTGGGTGGTTATGACACCCCCATCTTTTTCACCGCGACCGCCATGATCGGGATGATCGCCCTGTCCGGAATTGTCGTCAGAAACTCGATTATCCTGATAGATTTTATTCACCACTCCCTGGATGCGGGGAAGCCGCTTCGCGATGCGCTCCTCGAGTCCGGCGCCGTTCGATTCCGCCCGATATTGCTTACGGCGGGCACTACTCTCCTCGGCAATATAGTGATAACGTTCGACCCGATTTTCAGCGGGCTCGCATGGGCGATAATCTTCGGCATATTCGCGTCTACCTCCTTTACGCTTTTCGTTGTTCCTGTCGTGTACAACCTTATTTACGCTCGGAAGGGCTAACGGTTGGGCTCCCGCAAGTACCTTGTCTAATTCTGTGACGCTCCAATGGGTCATTGCGAGCATCC
>CBFDAY010000197.1:0-5788 GCA_965602895.1 uncultured bacterium | reverse complement strand
AGCGGTTCGAGGAGATGATTCGCCGCTGCGTCGAATTGAGGGAAAGCCTGAAAGAAAAAGTCAAGGCCGCAGGCGGCAATGTGGACTTTACGAATGCTTCGGCGACCTTCAAGCCCGCAGCGACGCTGGACGATCTGGTCAAGCAGGGTGAGGCCGTCGGCCTGAAATCCGATCCTTCCATCGACCCGGACATCCTTTCGCTCCAGCATATTCTGCTGTTCGGAATCAAGGGCGTCGCCGCCTACGCCGATCACGCGGAAATACTCGGACAGGAAGACGACGGCGTATACGCCTTCATACACGAGGGCCTGGCCGCGACGCTGAGCAAAGACCTGTCACTCGATGATTGGGTCGGATTGGTGCTCAAATGCGGAGAGGTCAACCTGAAGGCCATGGAAATCCTCGACGCCGCCAACACCGGCGCATACGGACACCCCGAGCCCACCAAGGTTTCATTGGGCGCCAAGAAAGGGAAAGCGATCCTGATTTCGGGCCACGACCTGAAAGACCTGAAGGAGCTTCTCAAGCAGACCGAGGGAAAGGGCATCAA
The DNA here is from genome assembly GCA_965602895.1 of uncultured bacterium. Taxonomy (GTDB): domain Bacteria; phylum Abyssobacteria; class SURF-5; order SURF-5; family SURF-5; genus CBDUSG01. The sequence goes on along the minus strand of CBFDAY010000197.1, from coordinate 5,238 downwards.
TGTGTACACCCACGGCGAGATGCTTCCCGCGCTCGGCTATCCCGGGCTGAAAAAATATGCGCACCTCGCCGGACATTACGGGACGGCGTGGCAGAACCAGGCGCGCGAATTCGCCGAGTTCCCCGGCGCTATCCTGATGACCACCAACTGCATACAGAGGCCGAAAGAAAAGTATGTCGACAACATTTTCACCTGCGGCCTCGTCGGATGGCCCGGAGTCACCCACATTTCCGACCGCAACTTCGCGCCGGTCATAGAGAGGGCGCTGGAGATGCCCGGTTTCGCCGAGGACACAAACGGCCGCTCCGTCATGGTCGGTTTCGCAAGAAACGCGGTCTTGGGCGTCGCCGGACAGGTGATCGAGGCGGTCAAGAACAAGGATATCCGCCACTTCTTCCTCGTCGGCGGATGCGACGGCGCCAAGCCGGGACGCGACTACTACACCGAGTTCGTCGAGAAAGTGCCGAGCGATTGCATCGTAATGACGCTGGCGTGCGGCAAGTTCCGCTTCTTCGACAAGGACCTGGGAGACATAGGCGGCATCCCGAGGCTGCTCGACATCGGCCAGTGCAACGACGCCTACTCGGCCGTCCAGATTGCGGTCGCCCTCGCGGAAGCGTTCGAGGTCGGCGTCAACGACCTGCCGCTGTCGATGATCATCTCGTGGTACGAGCAGAAGGCCGTGGCGATTTTGCTCACGCTGCTGCACCTGGGCATCAAGGATATCCGGCTCGGGCCGAGCCTGCCGGCGTTCATTACGCCCAGCGTGCTCAATGTGCTCGTCGAGAATTTCAACATCATGCCCATCTCGACACCTGATGAGGACCTCAAAGCGATCCTCGGATAAAGAGGCGGGCATTTAACAAACAGATAGTATACGCGGGAGAACCCGGCCACGGACGACTTACTCGGGTTCTCCCGCTTTCTTTTCAATCGCCCCAGGGGACAGTCCCGAATCTACAAATTCTGCGTTGCAGAATTCCGTAATTCTGGGACAGTCCCCAAGGTGGCTGCAAATGATATCAGATGGTAGGGGCACGGCGAGCCGTGCCCTGCCAATTGCTCTGTCTGAATCGCGTCTAGGGATATGGCTCGATCAGCAGACGGATGGTCTCTAGCGCTTCATCAGATGAGCCTGCCGGACTGAACTCGAAGCCGATACATCCCTCGTAGTCGAGCGAGTCGAGCAGGTGGAGGATTGCGGGATAATCCATCTCACCCGTGCCGGGCTCGTGGCGTCTGGGAAAATCGGCCGCGTGGAAGTATCCGATCAGGTCCAGGTTGCCTTCGATGTCTTTATAAACGTCGCGCCCCATCGCGTGCATGTGATAGAGGTCGTACAGCAGTCGAACCCTGGGATGATCGACTGCGCGAATCAGCTCGAAGGCGGAGTCGGCGTCGTCGAGCCAGTAGCCGGGATGATCGATGACAGTGTTGAGCGGCTCGACCAGCAGGTTTATATCATGCTCCGCCGCCGGCGACGCCAGCTGCGAAAGCGCATCTTCACAGTTGGTGCGCTTCCGCTGTGGTGAAATATTGGGATAGGTATTTAGAACTTCCCCATTGGCGCCGAGTGGGTTCGTCAACAGCATTAGATTGTCGCATGATATCTTCCTCGCGATTTCGATCGACGCGGCAACCTCGCCCCTGTAGATTTCAAATTCGGCGGGGTCGAGCAAGGACCCGCCCCGCTGCCCGCTCATGTTGGTTATGCCGACGCCGAGCTCGGCGCATTGCGGGATGACCCTGTCCAGCGGCTTGTTCTTCCAATCCCAGAACTCGACGCCTTCGAAGCCGGCTTCGGCGATCTTCTCGATTTTTTCCTCAAACGACAGTTCCGGGAAAATCATCTCGGTGCATATTGAGAATCGGATAGACATGATGCCTTGCCGGGCTTATGCGTTAAAGTTTACGGCTTTCTGCTTTTGGCAGTGTCACCGGCGACTCGCCGGCGGCATCGCACAACGAGGAAATAGGCAATGATTCGCGTATCCGCTACATAGGGGCAGCGCTTTATGGTTTCATCATCAGCGTGAGGCTCTTCCACGCGCTCGATCGCAAAGCCGGCGTCGATCAGCAGGTTCAGCCAACTGCTGAGCGTGCGGCGAAATACCGGTATGCGGAAGTTCCCCATTTCTTCCTGCAGTTCCTGCGGCGCCGCGCCGAAAGTCCACTTCTCGATATCGACCTCAGGCGGATCGAAATAGCCGCTGACCACCATGGCGATTTTCTCCCCGTTTTCATCCAATATCCACCTCCACCCCGGAGTCTGAAAACAGGGATGAGTAATGGAAAACTGCAGGAAACCCCCAGGCTTGATGACTCGGAAAGCCTCGGCGACGACTTTTTCATGCTCCGGCGCATCCATGAAGCTCATCGTCGCCATCGCGAAATCGAAGGCGCCGTCCGGAAACGGCAGCTCGACGGCGCTGGCCAGCAGGTATCGGATGCCTGAGGGATCGCTTAGCTCCGCCTCGCGCGCGTGGGCGATAAATGCCCTCGATATGTCAAACGTGGTCATTTTCGCGTCGCGACCGGCGACAAGGCGCGTGTTGTGACCCTCGCCGCAGCCGATGTCGAGCCCCGACAGGCCAGACACATCGGGAAGCATCGCGAGGAACGCGGGTGTATTGACGTAGTCGCGGTAAACATCGTATCCCTCACGCGCGAGCTTTGTCCACACCTCGGCGTTCTCGTCCCACATCCTGCCTACTTCGTTGTGATCCATTGATGCGTCTCCGTGGCTCCGGAGCGGCCCGAAGGTTTCGTCTAATAGGGCGAACCCACCTCATCGGCGACTTCGATGACTGCAGGCGAGTCCTCTCTCATGGCCGACGAGAGCGCCGCGCTGAGGCCCTCGGGCGAATCGACGCGCACCCCATGCAGCCCGAACGATTCGGCGAACTTTACGAAATCCGGGTTTGCCAGATCGGCCTGTATACGCCGGCCGAAGTACATGTCCTGCATGAACCTGATCCAGCCGTAGCCCTTATCGTTAAATATCACGACAACGATGTTGACGTCGTGCTGGACGGCGGTCGCAAGCTCCGGCGCGGTGAACATGAACCCGCCGTCGCCGCACAGCGCCACAACCGGGCGCTCGGGCGCGGCGATCTTCGCCCCGATCGCGGCCGGCAGCGCGAACCCCATCGTGGTCGAGCCGTCGGGATTCAGATACGCGCGCGGCATGTGCATCGGCAGGAATCGGCCCGTCCAGGCCGAAACAATGGTGGTGTCGGGCACGACAATGGCGTTCGAGGGAAACGAGTCCGCCATCGCCTCGATATATGCCAATCCCTTCGTGCTCTCGCGTTTCTCGCGCGGTTGTCTTCTGATCTCTGCGAATTCGGCGGCGCGACTGGGCCGTTCATCGAGCTTGCGCGATCCGATCTCGTCCAGAACCTGTCCCAGGACGGCCTTTACGTCGGCCTTGATCCCAAGCTCGGCCGGATAAATCTTGCCGATCTGATCCTCGTCTATGTCAATGTGTGTGAGCCGGCATCCCTCCGGAATTTGGAGCTTCCATTGAAACGTCGACAGCTCGTCGAAGCGCGTGCCCAGCGCGAGGATGGCGTCGGCCTTGCCGAAAGCGCGCAGGATAGACCCGCCCTGCGCGAGGCTGCCCAGCACGTTGGCATGGGCCTCGTCGACCACTCCCTTGCCGCGCTCCGTCGTCACGATGGGGCACTGCAGGATTTCGCTCAGCTTTCGGATTTCGTCGCCTGCGTCCGACCAGGCGGCCCCCCAGCCCGCAAGGATAACCGGCGACGACGCGCCGACAAGTATATCGACAAGGCGGCCGACCTGTTCCTTTTTGGCTCCGGGCCTGTCCGTTTCATGCGCTTTCCCGGCGATTTCGACCTCTGCAGACGCATCGAGCACGTCGTAGGGAATGGAAAGCGCGACCGGCTTGGGACATCCCGCATGCATCTGCCGGAAGGCTTCCTGCACGGCCGCTGGAATCTCCGCAGTGTCGGTGACGCATTTGCGCCACTTTGTCACGCTTTCGAGGATTCCGATCTGGTTCTCAAGCTCGTGCAGAGCGCCCCACCTTTTGCCGAGATGTTCGGTGTCGACCTCGCCGCAGACCAGCAGAACCGGCGACGAGGATTGATAGGCCTCGAGCATGCCGGTCATCGCATTCAGCATGCCCGGCCCGGCCGTCACCAGCGCGACGCCCGGCTTTTGCGCGACGCGGGCGTAACCGTCGGCCATGAACGCCGCGCCCTGCTCGTGACGCGCGAGTATGGGCCTTATGCCCGACTCGCCTATCAGTCCGTCATAAATCGAGAGGATGTGCGAGCCGGGTATCCCAAACACGCATTCGACGCCGTGCGCGGCCAGTGTTTTCGCGAGCGCATGCCCGCCCTGCATCGTTTCCATCAAAGGATCCTCCGAAGTGGTTCAACGGCAATCCAAATCGTGGCAATAATTATGCCGCTTTTAATGAGAATATGAAAGAATGCACATTGGCGGATTCTACCAGCAAGAGTTGGCTGAGTCAACGAAAAATAGAAAGAAAAATAGGGGCAGACACCATTTAAGAGCAGATTTGAACCGCAGAGGCATCAAGAATGCAGAAGCATGTCATTTCCGTGAAAGCATGTCCCGGCTGCAATAGGGGTAGGAATCCACAGACGATTGCGGCGAACTGCGGCTTTGCAAAACCTTCGTAATCAGTGAAAAGGAAGGCTGCCCCACCGTTGGAAAAATGGGGTCTGTCCCTATTTTAGAAAAGCCTTGACCTGACTATAGCTTTATAGTTTAAGCTGGTTAGTGGAGCAGGCAATGACACCAACAAGGGCTAAGGGGAGAAGCATCCGGCCAAGCGCGACTTATGTGGATGCCATACCCCGGAAAGGAGAGATAACAATGGATAATTTTGTGGCGAAGCGTCTCGTGAAAAGTTATGTTCACAAGATCGATGCGTCTCCGGAAAAGGTTTTCCCCCTTCTTTGTCCGGTTCGGGAATACGATTGGATCGACGGTTGGGCCTGCGAAATGATATATTCGGAGAGTGGCGTGGCGGAGAATAATTGTATCTTCGCGACAAGTTTTCCCGAAGTCGGTGAGGCGACGTGGATGGTGAGCAAGTACGACAAGGAGGGCTTTGTCATTGAGTTTGTGATCATCTTTCCCGGTGCTGTCGCCGAGAAACTTGATGTCTCGCTTCAGGAGGACGAGGATGGCGGCGCCATCATCCGATGGACCCGCACCTATACGGGGCTCAGCCAAGGG
>CBFDAY010000196.1:0-5825 GCA_965602895.1 uncultured bacterium | reverse complement strand
ACGAGAAGATCGGCGCACCCTTGACGTGGCTCGACGCAAATGAGCTCAGCAGCCGTTTCGGAGCGCTGAATGTTCCGGCGGCCCTTTACAGTTCGGACGATCGAATGCTCAACCCCGCGAAATTCGTCCGCGGCATGAAAAAGGCGGCCGAATCGATAGGAGTCGATGTCTATGAACACTCCCGCTGCGCGCACATTGAGCCCGGCCCCGAGATATCGCTGTACACATCGAGTGGTCGGGTTAGAGCAAACGATATCATCCTGGCAACCAACGCATACGACAACCCTCTCGGCTTATTCAGGTACAAAGTATTCCCTTTCTATGTATACAACATCGTGACCGAACCGCTGACCCAGGCCCAGATGGACGAGTTCTGCTGGCCGGGACGTGAAAACATCTACGGCACGAAGTACCTTTTCTGGATGGCGCGCCCGACGGCCGACAATCGTCTCCTCTTCATCGAAAACGACGCATTGTATTTCCACGACATCAACGCCGACTACAGTTACCGACCCCGCGAGTACACAAGCCATTACAAGCTCTTAATCAAGAAGTTCCCCTTCCTTAAGGGCATCACCATGACACATCAGTGGGGTGGCCGCATCGGCCTGACCTTCGACTTCCTGCCGTCGGTAGGCCTCACGGGAAAACACCGCAATATCTATTACAGCATGGGCTACAACGGCCACGGACTGGCCTTCGCGCAACTGGCCGGCAAGATGATATCTGCGCTGATGGCAAGCGAGAGTTCAGAATTGACTGACCACCCGCTGATAAACAGGCGGATGTGGGGCGTCCCCTCGGCGAGCCTGTCATACCTGGGAATAAATACCTACAAGCTCTATTACAAACTCTATGATCGTTGGCTGGACTTCGGCAAATAGGGAGGAACGGAAAGATGTGGCTATTCAAATTCGGGGTTCCCATTCTGGCAATTCTCGGCTTCGGTCATGCGGTATATGAGGTGTTCACCGACAAGATCGACGCCGAGAAGATGCGCTTGACCCGCCCGACCTTGAGAATGTTCGGCGCGGCCAACCTTTGCATGACAATATGCTGGGCGCTCATCTTCTTTGGTCTGTGGGCGGGCGCATCCTGGCCGCGCCCTCTGGCGATATTCATCACGGGCATGTTCTTTTTTGACTACCTCGTCAGCCTGCCGCTGTACAAGAACATTGGCGATAACTTCTTCAAGTACTGGGCCGGCGCGGCCGTAATCCTGCAAATTGCCTACTGCATGTGGCTTTAGACCGCGGGGAGGGGCAGAAAAGATGGAAAACAGAAAAGTAATAATCGTGGGCGCGGGCATCGGAGGCCTTTCTTCGGCTTACTGGCTCTTGCAAAGAGGCTACGAGGTCGAAATCTTGGAGGCGTCTGACCATCCCGGCGGACGCATGGCGACGCTTGAGCGCAAAGGCGACCGTGTCGACGTCGGCGCGCAGTTCTATCACTCCAGCTACCGCCTGGCGTTCGACCTGATGGACGTCGTCGGCCTGACCGGCGACAGGCGGAAGATCGGCGGGAAAATCCAGTTCTCGCTCAAGGACGGGTCCTCCCACATATACAACCACAAGGCGCCCTACATGAAGATGCTCGGCCTGCGCGGCAACTTTAAGCTCTACTGGTTCATCATCAGCCACATTCTCCTCCGCCGCCGGTTCCCCATGCACCAGATAGTCGAGGATCGCCCCGAATACGATAACGTCGAAGCGCTTGATTTCTGGAAAGCACCCTCAGACCAGGCATTGAGGGACTACCTCGTGACGACGATCAGCATGGCCGACAATCAGGGCCTTCCCGAATACTTGAGCCTCTATCACTTTATCCACTTGTTCCGCATCAGCACCTTCACCGACTTCATCGCCATGACCCGCGGTGTATCTTCTCTCGCCGAGGAGCTTGCCAAGATACTTCCCGTGCAGTACGAGTCTCCTGTGCGGCAATTAGTGGCGGAAAAGGGCCGGGTCATCGGTGTGCAAATGGAGAGCGACGGGTCCGTGCGAAAAGCCGGACACGTGATCGTGGCGGTCACTCCCCCGGCGGCGGCCCGCCTGATGCCCGAGGAGCTTGAGGAACAGCGCAGTTTCTTCGACTCGGTCACCTACTCCCCTTTCCCGATGCCGGTCTTTTTCCTGGATCGTCCCTTGCGGAGGGACGTCTGGTGTTATTTCAGCGATCTCGCTCTCAGAAAGACTTTCATGTTCGCGCTGGACGAGACATCGAAGATACCCGAGATGGTCCCCAGTGGAAAGAGTATAATAACGGGGTGGTCGGGTCATCCGATGACGCTCGATCTGATCGACCAGCCGGATGACGAAATCATCGAGAAGGCCCGAAACGACATAGAGTTGATGATTCCCGGGTTTTCGGGTTATATTGAGGAGGCTACGGTGTTTCGGCATCCATATGGCGTGGCCAGATATCCGACCGGCTCCTATCGCGCCGTTTTGGATTTCATTGAAGGGGCGAAACAGTTGAAGGGAGTTTCTTTTGTGAGCGACCTGTTCGGCGGCTCGTACATGGAGCCTGCGATGTCGAGCGCGAAGGAGGCCGTAAACAGGGTTTGCGCGTGGGGAGGTACCGTTTCATGAAGCCAGTCGTTGCAATCGTGAAATATGAAGACATCGGCTCAGTGGCGAGCGCCATCGAGATGTGCGAAGGGTTTAAGACCCTCAAGCCGTCCGACCGGGTTCTACTCAAGCCAAACATCTGCACGGCCGGCGCCGGTTTCATGCCGCCATACGGGACCGTCACGACAACCAGGGTCGTCGAAGGGACCGTCCGCGCACTGAAAGACTTCGGCGTTCGCGATATCAGCATCGGCGAGGGCACCGTCCTCGACGAACTCGGTACCAACACGGGAAAAGGATACAAGTGGATCCAGCTCGACAAGCTTGCCAAGAGGTATGGCGTTAAGTTGATCGATTTCAATGCAGGTCCCCACAAGAGGATCACTGCAGAGGACGTGCCGATAAATATCGCCGAGGCCGCGTTGGAGGCGGACTTCTTCATCAATCTGCCGGTGCTCAAGACGCACAGCGACACGCGCGTGTCGCTCGCGAGCAAAAACCTCAAGGGCTGTATGAGCATGGCATCCAAAAAGTATTTCCACGGGCCCGACGGAACGCTCCACTATCACATTTCGCGCCTGATGGAGTCGATTCCCCAACACCTCGTGATAATTGACGGAATATACGTCATGGATAGGGGCCCCGACGCATCCGTCGGCACCGCCCACGCGCGCGGAGTGATCGCCGCGTCGACCGACTTCCTGGCAGCCGATGCGGTCGGAACGCGCCTCCTGGGAGGCGAGCCTACCGAGGCCGAGCACCTGCGGCTCTATGCCGAGCGAAACGGGCGCATGGACGCGCTGGATCGGGCGGACGCGATAGAGATACTCGGCGAGCGAGTGGAAGACCACGCCGGATTCATTCCCTGGCAGCACACGCCGGGAATGGACATGGAGGCTTCGGGGCACACCGGCATTGACATCCGAGTCATCACCAATACAATGTGCTCGGGCTGCTACGCCAACCTCACCGGGCCGACGTTACTTCTGGCGGCGCTCAGTCGGAACAGGGATTTCGACGACATGCGAATCGTCGCCGGCAAAAGTCTCAAGGACGACCGCAATTCCCCCCGCACGTTCCTTTTCGGCAACTGCGCAATCAAGGAAAACAAGCACCTCGACAAGGCGACAAGAATCGAAGGCTGTCCGCCGAAATTCTTTGATTCCCTGAAACTTCTGGCGGGCCAAATAAAGAGCCCCATCGCAAAGATCGGTCTCTACAGCCGCATCGGATTACTCTTAGCCAAATCAAGCATGGGCGTCGGCGTGCTTCCCCTGCCGAGATTTGAGGTATATAAAAACAACCCCGATTTCGATATGAGACACTTCAAGATCGAATAAAGCAAAGGAGAATCGCAATGAAAGTCATCGCCTTCAACGGAAGCCCGCGAAAAAGCGCCAACACCGAATCGCTCATCAAGGCCGTCCTCAAAGGCGCCGAAAGCAAGGGGGCGGAAACACGCCTTGTGAACCTTAACAAGCTCAACATCGTCGGATGCCAGGGCTGCGACGCGTGCAAATTGGATCTCGGTAAATGTGCCCAGAAGGACGACCTCTCGCCGCTCCTCGAGGAGATGCAAAGCTGCGACGCGATCGTGTTGGGAACGCCAGTCTACTGGTTCCACGTCAGCTCTCAATTCAAAGCGCTGATAGACCGATTCTATTGTTTTTTCAACTGGGAGCCCGACCCGGAAACGGGAGAGATGAAAGAAATACGCGGATTCCCCGAAGGTAAGAAATTTGTCGTCGTGACATCCCGCGGAGACGAAGAGAACACCCAGGTGCTGCCCGAACTCTATCAACAGCTTCAGGGCTGGCTTAACATAGTGACCATGGCCATGAATGCGTCATCGACGGAATTCATCAATCATTACGGCTCGATGAACCTCAGGGATTCCGCAGAGGAAAACGCGGATCTTATGGCGGAGGCCGAGGCCGTCGGCGCATCGCTCGTCTGAAACATATGAACCGCTTGTAATTGGCGGCGGACTGCCCGCAATCGGAAGAGCTTATGCGGCCTGCAATGAAGGGGTAACACATGAAGCGCCGATCATTCCTGAGGAATTGGGGTCGTGCGGGTCGTTGACTAATTGGGATCGAATGAACCGGAAACCGCCCACTTGTATTCGATTCCATCGATTCCGGCAGGTTGCCACTCCCACCAGCACTGGGGCCTGATCGGCTCTATTACAGAGGCCTTGCCGGACGCTTCCGAAAGGATGGATATCCTGAGGGGGCCTTCCATTTGACGCGAACGAATAACAAAACGGCGCGCTTTTTTCCTTCCGGCATCCCACTCACATTCGATCCCGTCGGGACGATGAAATCGAGAACCTTCGTTAAGCAGGCGCATTCGTATTTTCCCGGGCGAAGCAACGCCGGATCTTGCCCTGAACACGACAATATCGGTGTAAAGCGTGCTGGCGCCAAACATTCGATCGACCCGACCGATAAGGCCCATATAATACGATGACGGACAAATAAAATTGCTGAGCTTCATGTGAAAAGTCGTGAGGCAAAAGGCGCAAACGACGAGAACCAACAGCGCCACGAGCAGGACACGAGCGGATGACGCTATCGCTTTCAAATTCACGACACCCACGCCGGCCGCCGGCAGCATAAGCGCCAGCAGGGGGAGATGAAATCGTGGAACGGCGATGCCGAAAATGGGCGGCGCCATGCCTCCAAGGATCAAAAAAAGCAGGAGACTCCTGCGCTGAAACAACGGCCTTGAAGTGAGAAAACCTGAAGCTGCAAATCCCATCAATGCAATGTAGCCCAGGGAAACCACCGCAAAAATGGCGGCGGCGAAGGCGTGAGGGAGAGGCGGATAGTTCGCGTGAAGGATATGGCGCAAAACATTGTTGTCGTTGCTCCACAGCATCCTCAGCCTGTAGCAGCATCTTACAAAGAATTTCCAGTAGTCTCCGCTGATTTCCCGCAGAGCCAGCCTGGTCTGGGCCGTGCCTCGATCTACATGATGCGCCTCCATGTATTGCCGAATTTCTTCCTCCATGGTGGCCCTGTGTCGATGGGCCGCCACCCCCTGGGAACTGCCGATTTCTTTTGGAACCCACGGGTTATTCCCCATGTACAGGCCGAATGCGCCGCTCCTCGAGAGCGGCACAAAACGCTCTTCGTGAGATATAAGAGCATACTCCCACGGTGAGATCACAACTATCGAGACAAGCATGATGATTCCGGGCAGCAAAACCCTCTCGACTCTCCCTTTCAGAACCAGCGCCAACCAACAGGG
>CBFDAY010000195.1:0-5861 GCA_965602895.1 uncultured bacterium | reverse complement strand
TGTTCGCGACAAGCTCGAGTCCTATCTTTTCGCTTCGGCCATCGACTGGGGCAAGACCCGCGCGTTCTCGATGGGAGCCTACGGCAACATATGGCTCAACGTAAAGGGGCGCGAGCCGGAGGGCGTCGTCGAGGAGGACTCACAGTATGAACCGTTGCGCGACGAGATCTGCCGAAAGCTGCTCGAACTCAAGAACCCGGACAACGGCGAGCGCGTCGTCGAGAAGGTGCACCGCAGGGAAGAGCTTTACAGCGGTCCTTTCGTCAAGAGGGCGCCCGATCTGATCGTTCAGTGGACCGACTACGCCTACCACAGCCGCCAGCGCTTCGGCGAAAGGGAGAATACGCTTTTCGTCGATGCGCAGACAATGCCGTTGAGCCGCCTCGAGATGAATGGATTCCACAAACTGAATGGCGTCTTTATGGCGAAGGGGCGGGGAATCAAGGAGAACACCGGAATCGAGGGCGCCCGAATTATGGATATTGCTCCCACGATTCTTTATATTTGCGGGCTTCCAATTCCGGATGATATGGACGGCAAGGTGCTGACCGAGATATTCACCGAAGAATACAACAAGGCAAAAAAACTTCGTTTCAAAAGCCATTCCGCCACCGAGGGCGGCGACGGCGGAGAGTACTCCTACACCGACGACGAAGAAGCCAGCATCAAGGACCGGCTTCGGGGCCTCGGCTACATCGAATAGCAATAGCTCAGCGAACCGTAGAATGGCCAAAGCGACGGCGCGGTCAGGACACAACCGGGAAAAACAAAGGATGAAGCTGCCTTGGAATTAATAGCCCTGCTGAAAACCTGCTGGAAAAGAAAGTGGATCATCCTCGCTTTTGCGGTGGTCCTGCCTCTGGCCACGATCATCGTGTCCCTGAAGACAACCAAGGTCTACGAGGCGGTGGTCAAGGTGAAGATAGTGGACTTTGAGGATACGCAGGCATTGCTGCAAAGGCAGATTCCGGAGAGTTGGGGGCGGCTCGACCATGTGGCCGGGATTCCCACCGTCAGCCAGGCGGAAGTCATACGCTCCAGAATGGTTGTCGAGCCTGTTATCGAGAAGCTCGGCTTGCGCAGGCGCGTCACCGGCATCGACAAGCTGCTGAAATCCATCGGGATCCTTGACGAATATCGCGACGAGTACATCCGGCTCGAAAAGCTTGTCGAGCCGGGGTTCATCGGCGCGTTTCTCCAGCGGCGCCAGATATTTATAGAGCCGATGGAGGACGCCGATATCATCGAGATATACGCGTATTCCGACGTCCTCGAAGAAGCGCGCGCCATGGCGAACGAGGTGGCCCTGAGCTATGTGGATCAGACAGGAAAACTCAAGAAGCAAAAGGCCCGAGAGGCCCTTGAAATCATAGAATACAACCTTGCCAACGCCAAGCGAAAGCTCGAAAAAACTCAGGACGATCTGAGAAAGTTCCAGGCGAGCAACTACATCGTGGACCTGGATAAGCGAATCATCGACATGCAGGGCAACCTGAACGACTTCGAAAATCGTTATTTCACCCTGAGCAATGACCTGATGGTTCGTGAGAGCCGACTCAAGGAGCTCACCGAAGCAGAGGATGACCCCAAGGCCCTCCACTCGACCCTCAAGAGCGTGGAGGTATACGATCACATCCAGGACCTCGAGACTCAGCTCCTGACCCTCGAATCGTCCCTCGCCGCCATGCTTACCGAAAAGACGGTCAAGCATCCCGATGCAGTCGATCTACGCGCGCGAATCGAGGCCTTGAGAAAGCAGATCATCAATGAAGTCAAGCGTCTGATCGGGAGCGAGATTATCGAGCTGACCAAGAGCAGGGAAATGACGGCGATCAGCATCGAGGATGTCAAAAGAGAGCTGGAGCGACTCGCAGGCACAAGCCGGCGGCTCAAAGACCTGCAGAGACAGGTCGATATGGCCGAGGCTCTTTACCTGAACGTCGCCGCCGAGCAGGACACCGCGCTTACCGCCGCCGCGACCAATTACAGCAACGCCAGCATTATCACAAGAGCCGCGCTGCCCGACCCGAGCGATCCTTATTATCCCGAGCCCGTCCTGTACGTGATCCTTTCCACGATCGTGGGAATGATGTTCGGGTTCGGCATGGCGTTCATCGTTGAGTTCATGGATGTCTCCGTGAAGTCCGCCGCCGATATAGAGCAGGCCTCCAGCCTGACCTTGCTCGGCGCGATCCCGAAGACCTTTTTGCTGGGCCGAGCAAAAATCGGAAAGCCCGATAACGCGGGCAAGTTCGCCGGGGCCATATTGGAGATGAAACACAATGTGCTGACACATTCGAAAGGCAAAAAGGTGATCGCCGTCGCCAGTTCCCTAAAAAAGGAGGGCAAATCGACACTCATCGGACATCTCGCGGCGGCCCTGGCCGAGGAGGGGCATAAAGTCGCCCTGGTGGATTTAAACCTGAAGCGACCGGCGCTGCACCAAATGTTCGGCTTGAAAAGCGATAAGGGCGTAGCGGGACTGTTGGCCGGCGGATCGGAAGACATAATGCAGACGCCGAAGGAATTTCCCGGGCTTGACTTTTTTGCCGCAGGCCCGAAAGGCGGCGACGTGGTCCACAAGCTCGGCTCCTCCGTTTTAGCGGATTTGCTGGACCGCCTCGAGGCGGAGCATGACTATGTTCTGTTGGATGCGGCCGCCATGGACAGCTATGCCGGAGGTTCCGTTGTTGCCGCTCAGGCCCGGTGCGCATTTCTTGTTGCCTCGGTGGAAGGCCCGTCGGCCCAGGAAATTGAAGAAACGGTGGGCGCGCTCAAGAACGCCGGGGCTGAGATTATCGGCGTCGTCGCAAACCGTGTCTAGTCGGCGGAAGGAGTTCTGAACATCGGCGGCTATCTCCTGACAAACAGGGTCAAGCAGTGGACCTGGATGCTTGCGGCCATGATTTCCGTTTCGGTGGTGATGGCCGTTTTGATAAACATCGCCCCGCTGCTCCAAATGGAGATCGGCGAGATCGCGGGAATCGAGGCGTCGCTCGGGATACCCGAGTACTACGCCTATTTCATCGCCGGAGCAGTGGGAACGGCCCTGCTTGCGATCGCGCTCAACAACCCTTTCTGGGGACTCCTCATCTTTCTGGCGCTTCTTCCTTTCCGCAGCGAGGATCAGGCGTTGGCCAACATCGGCGGGGCCGTCATACGCATTGCCGACCCGATTGCGTTTTTTACACTTATCGGACTCCTCAACAGGGATATATTCGCCCGGAAAGATGGGCTTCCGCTGGTGCGCTCGGGAGTGGAGTTCCCGCTTTTGGCGCTGGCGTGGTGGGTTTTCCTCTCGTTCACATGGTGCGAGAGCTTTGGGTCGGCCATATCCAAGCTGTTGCAGTTCTCATACGCCATCGTCCTTTTCTACATGGTTCTCGCATTGATAAAGACGAAGGGCCAGCTCATTGCCGTGACGTATGCGTGGCTGCTGGGCGGTGTGATCATAGGTGGAATGGCGCTCATGGAGGCGCTGTCGGGCATCGGAGCAGGCGCGGGCAGGGCCGAGTCGGCGCAGACCTCGGCGATTGAAACGGGCGAATACCTCAATTACGGCATCCTGATGGGTATCGGCCTCTTCATGATTGCAAAAAACAAGTTCAACAAGGCCTTCGTTCTCTCGTGCATAGTGTTGATGCTGCTCGGCACGCTGCTGGGTTCGGCGTCGCGAGGTCCGCTGCTGGGCCTTGCATTTGGGCTCTTGTTCCTTTACCTGTTCTGTGGCAAATTTCGAACATATGTGCACTGGCTTATCCCACCCGGTGTTGTCGGAGGCGTGGCAGCTTTTTTTATCGTCGGCCTTTTCGGGGAAAACCTCATCGAGCTTACAGCCGATGCCTTCCGCCGCTTTATCGAGTTGCTTGAGAATCCGGAGATGGACGTGGGCTGGGCCTATCGGCTGAACATATGGTCTGCCATATGGGGAATGTATCTCGAACATCCCATCTTGGGCATCGGGGTCGGCAGCCTGTCCGAGCTGCTTCCCCTTCGCACCGCGCATATGTTCCAGGGCCCGCAGTTGGCGCATAACATGTACCTGGAGGTTCTTGTATCGCTGGGCCCGATCGGCTTTCTCGTTTTTCTTTGGTTCATATGGCGCATTGGCTGGATTCTTGCTCAAAAATTGTTCGATAAGACTGATTACGCGTTTCATCTGCTGTTTGCCGCATTGCTGGCGGCGCAGGTGGCTAAGGCCGTAGGGAACATGAGCTTCGGAATGTTTTTCGAGGACCGCGTCGAATGGGTGGCGATAGCAATGTGCCTGGCGGCGGTTCGAATATCCAAGGATTCGCAAGGCGCCGAGGTTCGGCAGACCCCGATTGAACCGGCCGAGACCCGGGAGTTGGAGGGAGTCCCATCGCTCTGACCGGTGGCGCGCGGCGTGAGTGTGATTCCGAATCCGTCCAAAAATATCATTTCCCGACTCGACCGGGGAATAACAAATTGATATGAGGCGAACACTTCGATATATGGCAAAGTGGATTTTTCACTACGCAATCTCTCCACTTGTGCCCCATATTCCCTTTCCGGTCCTCCGCCGAATCGGCGTGATTTTAGGCAATCTGAATTACCGGCTCAACGCCGGCCAAAAGCGTCGCATCGAGAGTAACTTGAAAATTACGTTTCCCGAGAAGTCGGAGAAGGAAATCCATGGTATTTGCCGGCGGAATTTCATTAACCACGCCATGCACAGCCTCGAGATCCTTTATCTGCCGAGCGTGGATGAGAAATTCGTCAAGAGATACATTCGTGTAAACAACGTTGAATATGTCAAGGAGGCCGCGAAGAAGGGGAAGGGGATAGTCTTCATACTCGGGCATATTGGGTTCTACTACCTCTCTGGCGTCACCGAGGAAATTGTCGGGGGAGTGCAGCTGAACGACATCTCGCAGGATACCAGCAAGCTGGACTTGAACGCGTTGGACAGGAAGATTCTCGAAAAGCGCCTGCACAATTATCAAGAGCGCATCGGCGGCAAAATATTCTATCGCGGCGGCTCGCTGCTCGGAGTCGTCAAGGCGATCAAACGCAACGAGTCGATATCGCTATTTATCGACGCGTTCACGACCGAGGATGACCCCGTGGTGGATTTGCTCGGGAAAAAGGCGCGCGCCCCCCAGGGACCGATCCGCATGGCGATGCAGACGGGCGCGGCAATCATTTTCAGCACGGCCATTCGTGAGCCCGATGGAACAATGACCTTTACATTCTACGAGCCGGTAGAATTGGAAAAAACAGGCGACAAGCAGAAAGACCTGCAGCGCAACGCCCAGAAGTGCATCGACCTTATCGATCCGATCATACGCCGACACCCGGACCAGTGGCACCTGTGGCGGCTCTGGCATGAGAGATGTCTCGAAGAAAGAGAAGATGAGTAGTTCAAAATCAAAAGTCATGATAGTCGGCATGGACGGGGCAACCATGGAGCTGATAGAGCCGTGGGTCAAGGAAGGCAAGCTGCCCAATCTCGGCCGCATGATGAAAAGCGGCGTGTGGGCCGAACTGCGATCGACCATGCCGTACATTACAACGACCGCGTGGTCCTCGTTCGCCACCGGGCTGAATCCCGGCAAACACGGCATATTCGATTTCTACCAGCACGTGCCGAAAACTTTCGATGTCTATTTCACCAACTCGGGCGTCCGGTGCGGCCGAACGCTGTGGGACCGCGTGGGCGAGCAGGGCAAGAAGGTGTGCGTCATAAATGTCCCCATGACCTATCCTCCCGAGAAAGTCAACGGCGTGATTGTCAGCGGAATGGATGCCCCCGGGACGGCCGCGCGCTTTACGCATCCGGAGCACATCTATCGGGATCTAAAGGAGGCCCTGGGAGAATACATCATCGATTTTCATTT
>CBFDAY010000194.1:0-5875 GCA_965602895.1 uncultured bacterium | reverse complement strand
CTATAGCTGCGAGAACCCTAGCGCCGAGCGTGCGCAAGACCAGCAGGATTATTGTTATCCAGCCCACAAGCGTCACGGCGAACCCCCATACCGGCGGGTGGTATGTGAACTCCACATGATGCGTGCCCTCGGGCAAGACGACGGCCCGCATCAGATAATCGGCCCGCAGAATCTCGACTTCCCTTTCGTCCACACGGGCGCGCCAGTCCGGGTGCATGAAGTCCAGCATCACGAGGATCGCCGGCCGGTCCACCGTTGCGGACATGGAAACGCGATGCGGGGTCTGCCTGTACTCGCTCACGCTCCATTTCGGGTCGTCGGAGCCGGGGCCGGCGCTGAAGGCGGGATTTTTCTCAAGCGCGACGGCCCGGCGCAAGTCGAAGTCGGGGCGGCTGATGACATCCAGGATTCGCCCCGGCTCGGCCACCTCGTATTTATCAACCATGTAGACGCGCGGCAGGTAGTCGCCCATTTCATACAGGCGCCCGTCGGCCCGGAGTGCCCTGTCGCGTTGCGAAGAGACTTGCGGCGCAGGTCTCAGCGGGATATCCGTCGTTGCGGGCACGGCCGCGGCGGACAGGATGTATTTCACGTTGAAAAGCTGAAGGAGTTTCTTGAAAGGCAGGCGCCCTTCCCTGGCCGCCTGCAGGACTTCCGAGTATCGGGCCGGCCGCCTCGACATTACGACATCGACCACGCCTATCCCATGATATGGGAGAATCTCCGTTATCACATCTCTCAGATGAGGGCTTTCCGACCACAGCTTCACGCGAAAAGGTTCCGGCTCGAGGAGCATCGACTGAACGAGGCGGTCTCTGTTGAACCTCGGACGATGATCGTAGTAACTGATGAATTTCGATGCGTTCGCGATCAGGTCGGCGGCGAGCAGGACAACTACAATCAGCGGCGCCACCGCGCCGATGACCTTTCCTTTTCCTATGCCACCTCTTCTCCCCAGCACACATGCCGCCGACGCCAGGATCAGCACGGTCACCCTCGCGATGACCTCCGGGGTGGGCCGGTGCGTTAAAGCCCCCACCATGGCGGGCGAGGCGAAGGCGAGCGCGATCATGGCGGCAAAGAAAATCAGCGTGGCGACGATGATTCTCCGGCTTTTCGCGGACGGCGCCTTTATCCAGAAATCGGCCCCCATGCCCGCGAGCACCGGAACGCAAAGGGTCGTGATAAAGAGCCACTTGTGCGGAACCCTGAGGCCTTTCATCACCGGGAGCGCGTATACCAGGCGGAACAGGGGGGGGAAATACCGGCCGTATGAGATAACGAGCGCGATGACGGCCGCGCCCGCAAAGAACCACGCCCTCCTGTCGCCGGAAAAAAGCGCCAGAAAAGCGAACATGAGGACGACGATGCCGATGTAGTCGTCGCTTATGCGCTTGATCGGTCGTCCCTGATAGGTCCGGGGATAGGCATCCGTGCCGAAGACCCCGCCGGTCAGCGCGAGCGCGAGCGTTTCCTCGGGAGGGAAAGAAAACTCGGTCACAAACTTCCAATTCTCTTCCGCGCTGCCGACCCCGACGTTTTCGTTGCCGCGTGCGAACGAGGCGTAGGAGCAGAACACCTCGGCCGCGAACACGATGCCCAGGACGGCGCACAGCGCCCCCCAGAGCATGCGCTTGCCTTCGGCCTTCAGCGGCGCGTAAAACGCGCGCTCGCGCCGGGCGTTCCAGAGGTTTGACATCGCCTCGACGGCGAAGTACGCCAGAGCGAGCAGGCACACGTAGTATGCGAGCTGAACCTCGCCCCCGAGAAACTGCAGCCCGAGCGTCGCCCCTGCGAACACGCTGTTTCTCAGCCGGTTCGGGGCGCCGTCAATGACCCGGAAGAAAAACAGGAGAAACAAGGGCGCCCAGCACGCGGTGGAAAATTTCCACATCCCGCCCAGGCTGGCCGTCGTGAGCAGGTTGTTGCCGAGCTGGTACGACAGCCCTCCCACGAGAGAGCCGAAGCGGCCGATCCGCCGGCTTCGCAGGAAGGCGAACATGAACGCTCCGGCGAGAAACGTGTCGAGCATGAACTGGAATCCGTGGAACCTGTGCGGCGGAAGCGCCAGCGCCAATAAGAGGTCGTGCGAAAGGAAAAGATGCTGCTGCGCGATGCCCGCAAGATAATGCGGCGCCCATCGGGGAGCAAACAGTCCCGCGGTCCATTTATGCACGAACATAGGGACCCACAGAGACGAGTCGGCCCCGTCGATCGTGTTGAGCGGATTCCACACGCCGCGGAAGAAATAGGCGCTGGTGGCCGCGAGAAGTAATATGCAGACCGCGCTCCGGGCCCAGGGGCTTATCCCGCCGCCTGCCTGCCCGGCTGTTTCGCGCATGTTCTTGTCCATCGTTTCCACAACCTTACGGCGCCGTAACGCGGGATTTCAATCCAAAGCGCCGGCGCCGGGCGCGTCCCCCCATGTGCCCGCGATCATTGTTTCCAGTCGCGCCTGTCGAATTCGGCGGTGGCAAAGAGGGATCGGACGGTCGCCCACCCGTATGCCGCCAGCGTGAGCCAACAGATTATGGGATGGATAAACCATGCCCGGTCCTTCTTCTTGGCGTTGCCCAGGAGCGATTGTACCAGCAACGGGAACAGAAGCAGGCAGCAGACCACGAACCTGACGTATCCCCAGAAATATTTCTGGTGCGGGTAGTTTCGGCGGCCGAGTCGCCTGTAGTGCAGGAAATCGTTTATGCGCCGGTTTTGCTTGCGTGCGAATGTTCGAAGATCGGGGCAATAGAGATGTATGATCCCCTTTTTCACCATGGCGGCGCGCGTGTGGCCGCTGCATACGAGCTGATATACGACGTCGATGTCGAAGTAGTAATCGCTGATTCCCAGCCCCTCGAGGGCGCTCTTTCGGATGAGGCTGCCGTTCGCCCCCATTGTCGGCACGTTTTCTTTGGCAAGGACAACTTCGTAGAAATCGCCCCGGTCGGTCATCTGGACCGGGAGCCCGGTCCACTTGCCTGTGAGCGTGCACAGGCGGTCGTGATTTCCGATAAACAGGTGAATCGGGTCGTTCATTCCCATCAGCGAACAATACCGGTCGACGACCGAGTCGGTCGGCCTGTAGGAAAAAGCGTAACACTCCGACATGAAGATCTCGGGATTCTCAAACGGGACGACCATCTTCGAGAGCCAATCGTTCCCGTCGAGGATGTTGTCGCTGTCGATGAAGCCGATTATCTCGCCGGAGGCGGCCCGTATCCCTACGGCTTTGCCTGCTTCGCCCGTTTTCAGCGGATTGGGCAGTATCTTGACGGCCCCCGCTTTCGCGGCGATATCGAGCGTCTCGTCGGTCGAGCCCGCATCTATTATGATTATTTCGATCTTGTCGGCGGGATAATCCTGCGCCCTTATGCTTTCGAGACATTCACCGAGGGAGCGCGAGGAATTGTAGGTCGGGATTACTATGCTGATCAAGGGCGGTTCCAACCGGGCGCTCCCCTTATTTATCCAGGTGCTTCAGCAAGAGCCCCCGAATGAAGGCGCAGCCGTAGACCATGTGGGACAGCATGATGCCGGCGGCCCCCAGAAGCGCCACGCTGAGCCGGCTTGTGGGCATTGTGGAAACCATCGCTACCCCGAAGTAGCCTGCCAGGCTCAGCAGGACGATGGCCGCGAGTATGTTCGAGAAAAAGGAGAGTATTATTCCGCAGAACAACACAATCACTACGACGCTCGGCAGGAAATAGAACAACCGCCAGGATGTCTCCGGATACATTTTCGCGAAGTAGCCGCGATGAACGCCGACGTTGGCGATCTGCTGGAGGTGGCCGAAGAAAAGCGGACGGCGATGATGGAAGACAACCACCTCGGGCCTGTATAAAATCTTCTTTCCCGATTTGACGATTTCGAGGCACAGCTTTGTATCTTCGCCGCCGTAGTAGGTGCTGGAAAATCCCTTCACCTCTTTGAGCACTTCCGTGCGCACGAACAGGTTGTAGGCCGGGAAATCGTCCACTTCGCGGGGCCTGCGCTGAACGAAGCGGTAAAGCACCTGCCCGCTTCCGAGCGGCGAGGCAAACACGGCCCCACTCGCCTGTTCCAGCAGGTCGTCCTCCGGGGGGGTAACGCCCGGCCCGCCGACCGCTCCGACCTGCGGGTCGTCGAAATGCATGATCGCGTTGCGCAGCCAATCAGGCCTCGGATAAGCGTCGTCGTCGATGAACACGCATATCTCGCCCTCGGCCTGCTCTATGGCGAGGTCGCGCTTCTCGGCGGGGCCGGTGAGCTGCCTGCCCGTTGAGAGTATCCTCACGAATCCCGGCCTTTCGAGACGCCTAAGGTCGGCCAATCGCGGATTCGTCTCCTCGCTGAGCGTGGGTTCATCGGTCGCTATCAATATCTCGAAATCGGGATATTCCAGGCTGCGAAAGTTTGAAAAGTCCTTGATGAACCTGTCGCTGCAAACGTGCAGGGGGATTATGATCGAGATCTTCGAGATCTTCGAGATCTTGGAACTTTTGCGTCCCGGGGCCGAAGACCCGTCGCTATTTTGGCTGCTGTCCGTCATAGTATCTCAAGATGTATAGTCGGTAGAAAATCGCCATCGTGTCCCACCAC
This sequence comes from uncultured bacterium, assembly GCA_965602895.1. Taxonomy (GTDB): domain Bacteria; phylum Abyssobacteria; class SURF-5; order SURF-5; family SURF-5; genus CBDUSG01. Next base: position 1,297 of record CBFDAY010000194.1, on the reverse strand, counting down.
GTGGTGAATATGTCGCGCGCGCTTATCCAGTGCTTCATCTTTCGGTCGATATTCGGGCGAAAGTCCACCACGACCGGCGCCTCCGCGATCTTGTAGCCGTGCCGGTGCGCGAGCACCAGCACCTCAAGATCGTAGGCGAACTTCTTGACAAGCATTTGCGGAAACACTTTTTCAAGCACCTCGCGCTCGAAAAGCTTCAGTCCCGTCTGGGTGTCGTGGATCGGCAGGCGGAACATCAGCTTTATCAGGAAAAAATAAACCGCGCTCACTATCTTGCGGTGAAGCGGATAGTAGAGCTTCGATTGCGGGTGCCGCTTCGAGCCGATGACCACGCTCGCGTCCTCGCGGCGCATATAATCGAAAAAAACCTGGAGCTGACTGGGGTGCAGGTCCAGATCGGCGTCGATGAACACCACACGGTCGCCGGAGCTTGCGCCGAACCCCTCGCGCAGGGCGCCGCCCTTGCCGAGGTTCGTCTTGTTCCGGATCAGCTTGACACAGGGATTTTCCGCCGCGAAGCGCGAGGCTTCCTCAAAGGTGTTGTCCGAGCTGCCGTCGTCGATTACTATTATCTCGTAGTCGCGGCTGCCACCCTCCAGGACCTTCAGCGTCTCCCTGATATTGTCGTATATGCCTGCGCCCTCGTCGTGGGCGGGCATCAACACGGTTAGCTTGCCCTTGTATCTATCCATTACTCGACGCCGTCGGGCTCGCCCTCACATTGTTTTTTGCCCCATCGGCGTGATGATTCTATCACAAGTCCGGGCGGAATTCAAGCCTAAGCAATTCGTTTGCCGACACTTAGGAAGAATCAGGACGAAGGCCGACCCTGTCCCGGAGTTTCTTTGCGCCGCAAGGCTGGAAGGCGGGTCGAAAAATGGGCAATGCAATTGGATGCCCTCGACATGCGGCGGCGACCGTATCCCGAACCGCTTCGCGCCCGGATTTGCGAACCGTTGCCGGGCCCCCGGCGACCGGCCGCCCCGCTTGTCTGCCTTGTCGGGACGGAAAAAGTGGAATCCGGCGGCATGGATTGTATATAATATTCCCATATGAATATACGCAAGCCTCGAAGCGCGCCCGGCTTTCATGAAAAGGCGACTGGAAATAATAGAGCGGGAGAAAATCGGATGAAGGGATTCTTTGGACGTTTTCTGATAAACCTGCTGTTGCTTGCCCTCGTGGCGTGGATGTTTGAAGGCATCACAGTGGAAAATGCGTTTGCGCTTGTCTTCGCCGGGATAATCCTCGGTTTGCTCAATGCGTTCCTGCGGCCCATTCTGGTCCTGCTGACGCT
>CBFDAY010000193.1:0-5912 GCA_965602895.1 uncultured bacterium | reverse complement strand
CGCTTCAGCGCGGCGATTCGTTCCTTCGTGTCCGGGTGCGTTTTGAAGAAATTGTTCATAAAGCTTGCGTGTTCGCGGAGCGGATTGATTATGTAGAGATGCGCCGTGCTCTTGTTCGCGACTTCGAGCGGCTCGGTGTCCTTGTCGAGCTTTTGCAGCGCGCTCGCCAGCCCATCGGGGTAGCGTGTCAGGTGGGCGCCGCTCGCGTCGGCGAGGAATTCGCGCTTCCGCGAAACGGCCAGCCGAAGCATCTGCGCCACGATGGGCGCCAGGATCGCCATGACGATCGCGATCACAAGAATGATAATCTGCGCCTGTCCGCCGCCGGCGCGGGGCGATGACGATCTTCTGCCCCTTCGGCCGAACCGAAAGCTGCGCAGCATCCAGTCGCTCAACAGCGCGACCACGCCGACAAGAATGACCGCGATCGAGCTCAGGAGGATGTCGTAGTTCTTGATATGCGACATCTCGTGGGCGATCACGCCCTCGAGCTCGCGGCGGTTGAGCTTATCGAGCAGGCCGGTCGTCACTGCGATGACGGCGTGCTCGGGGTTGCGGCCCGTGGCGAAGGCGTTCGGGGCGGTATCGTCGATGACGTATAGCTTCGGCTCCGGTATGCCTGCGGCGATGGCGAGGCCTTCGACGGCGTGCTTGAGGTGGGGGTGCGTGTGCTCCACGATGGCCGCGGGCCGGGCCTTGCTCATTCTTAGGATTATCTTGTCGCTATTGTAGTAGCTGACGAGCGGGCCTATGACGGCGAACACGAGCGCCAGTGGAAGCACTAACCCTATGGCGCCGGGATATATCTCCTCGAATAGGAGCGCGAGAATAAAAATCAGCATGATGAAGAAAGCGCACAGCGCGATCGATTTGCGCCGGTTGCCGCTCATCTGCTCGTACAGGTTTGTGGAAATCGGCAGCAGGAGGACGAGAATTGGAATGAACAGGAAAAGGACGAGAAATGTCAGGGCTATCCTGTTGGCCGTGAGCCATTCGGGCATGCCGCTCATTTGGATTCCCGCCGTTTAAATTGATCGGTGGCGCTTGTTGAATCGATAGACGATGCGCAACATTTCCGCAGGCGGACGTCAGTCGAATTTCACTTTTACGGCCTCGCGCTCTTCCGGGATCTCGATCTCGAACATATCCTCGGCCCCGAAGCCGAAGCTGCCGGCGATGATGTTGGTCGGAAACTTCTCGCGAAGGATGTTGTACTGCATGACGTTGTCGTTGTAGAACTGGCGCGCGTAAGCGATCTTGCCCTCGGTCCCCGCCAGTTCTTCCTGGAGCATGAGGAAGTTCTGGTTGGCCTTGAGGTCGGGATAATTCTCGGCGACCGCAAAGAGGGTCTTCAAGGCGCCGGTGAGCTGGTTCTCGGCCGCGCCCTGGTCCTTTACGGTGCCGGCGCCGACTGCGCGAGTGCGGGCCTCGGTCACATTCTGCAGCGTTTCGCGCTCGTGCGTGACGTAACCCTTCACGGTCTCGACCAGGTTGGGTATCAGGTCATACCTCCGTTTGAGCTGCACATCGATCTGCGCCCACGCGTTCTTGATCCTGTTTCGCAGCGTGACGAGCCTGTTGAACGCGTAGATGATGAAAAGAACGAGCGCTACGATAACGATGATGACGATTGTTGTCATGTGCCGATCCCTCCCGCTGTGGGGCCAAGCCGCCTTCTTCGGTTTTAGAGAAAGATGTGGCCGTCTATCTGCCGGTCATATAGTAGCTGAGTCTCAGGAATCTCGTGTATTTGCGAAGAGCCTTATTTCGCGCCTGCATCCTTTCGACGTTTTTCTCCGCCATCTGATAATCGGGCATGTCGGCCAGGAGGTCGTCAAGATATTCCTTCTCCTCCTCGTCGCTCATGTACGTGTCGCGTGTGGTTTTGAGTTCGCCGGAGTCGAGAAAGAATCCGCCGCAGTTAACGCACTCATCGACATTGACTTCCTTTGTTCTCAGGTGTTTGTGAACATACATAGGTATACCGCACTTTGGACACTTGATTTTTCCGCGGCTCTCGTCGTTGGACCGCGGATTGTTGAGCGCATCCTCGAGGGCGGCGCCGAGCCCTTCGTTATCCTCGTCGAGCTTGGTCAGCTCCATCCAGTCGAACCACATTCCCCTGCATCCGATCTTGCAGACGTCCACGTGCACGTCCCCGAAATCCTCCTCAACCATTTCCTTGCTGCACACCGGGCATTTCATGACGAGCCTCCTTTGTTAATGGTTGATCGAACAATCCAATTCCTGCTGCGCTTGCCGGTCCGATATCGCTTCCGGGTCCAAATCTCAGAAGAAGTTGAACAGTTTCCCTATGAAGAAGACGTAGAAAAGCAAAAGGAGCCAACCCTCCCAGTTTGCGATCTTCTTGTCCTGCATCATGAATACGAATAATATGGTCGCAATCAGCATCATCGGCAGGGCGAATGTAACTATGCCGGCCGGAATCGCCAGTGCGCCGAGCATGGAGGGAATTCCCATGACTGCAAACGCATTGAATATGTTCGAGCCGAGCACGTTGCCCACCGCGATCTCGGGCTTCCCTTTTCTAACCGCCGATATGGTCACGGCCAGCTCAGGCAGCGAGGTGCCGAATGCGACGGCGCTGACTGCTATCACCTCTTTCCCCAGATCAAGCAGTTCCGACAGCTTGATGATCGCCTCGATCGTGTAGTTGGCGCCGAGATATATGAAAAACGCGCTCACGACAAGCACGACCCAGGCTTTCCACGAGGGTTCCCTTTTCTTTTTTTCGAGTTTCTCTTCCAGTTCGGCGTCTTTGCGCTTGTCTTTCGCGCTTATATTGTACAGCAGATAGATAGTGAGGCCCGCTAGTGAGAGCAGGCCTTCGAGCCGGCTGAATTCGCCGTCCCAGACGGTAGCCGCGAGCAGGAACGCCGAACCGGCGAGGAACGGGAGATCGACCTTGATGAGGTCGTGCGCGATCGTCATGCGTTTTGCGATTATCGCCGTCAGCCCGAACACGAGGAAGATGTTGGCGATGTTCGAGCCGACGACGTTGCCGACGACTATCTCCGACGAGTCCTTCAGGACGGCGATAACGGAAGTGATGATCTCCGGCAGCGACGTGCCGAACGCCACGATAGTGACGCCGACAATAAAGGGCGAGACTCCGAAAAGCACCCCGATTTTTTCGGCAGAACCGGTGAAATAATCCGAAGCCTTAATCAGGATGCACAGGCTTGCTATGAATACTGCTATCCAGATTAAGATAGGCAACATGGCCACTCCGGAATCAAGTTTTTGTCAATCCCATTCGCTTTGCAAACCACTCCCATTCCGCCCTCGCCGAGCTTTTCCAATATCTTGTAATAGGGAATCGTCTTACCGATCATCTTTCGAGATGCGCTCCCCGTTCCACGGTTCCTGAACTTATGGAAATTCTATACCTCGTGGCAAACGGTGTCAAGCGGCAAGCCGGCAGACGCAGTGCATTCGCCCGGACGGTAATATGGACAGAAGATGACGTGGAAGTCTCCCCGTCTGAATTCAGATACTATTTCCCCTGGAAATTCGGGTCGCGTTTATCGAGGAATGCGGAAATCGCCTCGATGGCGTCGTCGGTGGTCCTGATGATGGACTGCGCCAGCGCCTCGAATTCGAGCACCGCGTCGACGCCGCTTTCCAGGCCCCGATGGATGCCCTGCTTAGCCAGGCCGATCGCCACAGTGGGACCGGAAGCCAGTTTCCCGGCGAATTTCATCGCCTCGGGCAATAGATCGTCAAGCGGAACTACACGGTTAGCGATCCCCAGTCTGAAGGCTTCCTCGCCGTCAATCTTGTCGCCCGTGAATAGCAGTTCCTTGGCCTTTGAGATTCCGACGTAGCGCGGCAGCAGGTACAGCCCGCCGAAGTCGGGCACCAGCCCGCGCTTTACGAATATCTGCGAGAGGTATGCTTCGCGCGCCATGAATATTATGTCGCTCGCAAGCGCTACGTTGGCGCCCGCGCCGACGGCCGGGCCGTTGACGGCGGCGACGATCGGCCTGTCAAGGCGCAGCATCTTGAGGATAAGCTCGTTGATTATCCGCATATAGCTCTTGAAAACCGCGGGCTCGGCGATATCGGGCTCCGTCGCCAGCGACCGCAGGTCCGCCCCGGAGCAGAACCCTCGCCCCGCGCCGGTAATCAGGACGGCCCTTACCTCCAGGTTAGAGGCTATCGCGTCGAACACGTTGTTCAGGTCTTCAAACATCTCCCTGTTCATGGCGTTGAGGACTTCGGGGCGGTCGAGGGTAATGGTCGCGATCGAATCGGAGACCTCGCACTTCAGCGCTGTGAATTCCATGCTTCCTCCGTGGGTTCCAAGGCGAAAAAAACCGGGACGCCCACGCGAGGACGTCCCGGCAAACTTACGATCTTACACTTCGGGCAGGCACTTCAGGGCTTCTTCTATCTCGGCCATGGACCACGCGTAGTCCTCGAGGTGGCCCGCGAAATGCGCATCGTAGGCGGACATGTCGAAGTAGCCGTGGCCGCTGAAGTTGAACAGGATCGTCTTGGCCTCGCCCGTTTCCTTGCACTTCCTTGCGACGTCCATTGCGGAGCTGATTGCATGCGCCGTCTCAGGCGCGGGCACGACGCCCTCGGCCGCGGCGAAGGCCACGGCGTCGTTGAAGACGTCGTTTTGATGAAGCGCGGCCGCCTCCATGCATCCCTCCTGGCAAAGGAGGCTGATTATGGCGGCCATGCCGTGGTATCTCAGCCCGCCCGCGTGGATAGCCGGCGGAATGAAGATGTGGCCGAGCGTATGCTGCCTGAGCAGCGGGGTTGTCTTGCCGGTGTCGCCGAAATCATAGGCGTATCTTCCCATAGTCACCGTCGGGCACGCCGTGGGCTCGACCGCGATGAACGTTGTGGGCTTTCCGTCCTTAAGCTTATCGCGCATGAACGGCAGCGCGAGGCCCGCGTAGTTGCTGCCGCCGCCGACGCATCCGATGATGTAGTCGGGGTATACGCCGGCCATTTCCATCTGCTTTTTGGCTTCCTGCCCGACGACCGTCTGGTGCAGGAGCACGTGGTTCAGGACGCTCCCGAGCGAGTACTTTGTGTTCTTCGAAGTGACGCAATCCTCCACGGCCTCGCTTATGGCGATTCCCAGCGAGCCGGCGCAGTCGGGGTCGTCTTTGAGCAGTTGAGCGCCGAACTTGGTCTCTTTGCTCGGGCTGGGTATGACCTCGGCCCCGAACACGTTCATCAGCGAGCGCCTATAGGGCTTTTGCTGATAGCTGATTTTCACCATGTACACGCGACAGGTGATATCGAACATCTTGCAGGCTATCGAGAGCGCGCTGCCCCACTGTCCCGCCCCCGTCTCGGTCGTGATGCGCTTGGTGCCCTCTTTCTTGTTGTAATAGGCCTGCGCGACCGCCGTATTGAGCTTGTGGCTGCCCGAGGGGCTCACGCTTTCATCCTTATAGAAAATCTTTGCAGGAGTGCCGAGCATTTGCTCCAGCCTAATCGCGCGCCGCACCGGGGTCGGCCGCCACAGCGCGTATATATCCAGTATCTCTTCCGGAATGGCGATTTCGCCCTGGGTCGCCACTTCCTGTTCTATCAGTCCCATAGGAAAAAGCGGCGCGAGCGCGTCGGGCCCGATAGGTTCTTTAGTGGCCGGATTCAGGGGCGGATCGAGCGGGCGCGGCAGGTCGGGAAGGATGTTGTACCAGTTTTTCGGTATGTCTTTTGTGCTCAGCAGAAACTTGTTTTCTTCCATTGTTTTGGCTCCTCTCAGGACAATCCTCTCGTTGCTACTTGCGAAATAATACACGAAGCCTGCCAAATTAGCAAGCAAAAACTGGGTGTCGCCGCCGGAAAACAAGAGGTATCCGGCCTTATTTGTCCCGAATTAGCAGCCTTTTTTACACTTGCAAGTTTGTGCTTGAAATCAA
>CBFDAY010000192.1:0-5938 GCA_965602895.1 uncultured bacterium | reverse complement strand
CCACTCTTTTTCGCCGCTCGTCTTGACTGAGGCGGAGATACCGGCGTTTTTCAGTGTGGCGAAGACGTCTATGCCGAGCGCCTCCATCGAGGGGCGCGCCATGTCGGGATAGCGGCAGGGCTCGTCGGCCTCGGTGCATTCGGTACACAAAAAGCACTTTCCGCCTTTAAGGCCCAGCGCAAGGTAATGTCCCAGAAGAAAGGCCTCGCGCTCGACAGCGACCACGATTTCGGTAATATCCCGAGGGCGGGTCTGCACAAGCACGCCCCACTGAAACTTCCGTAGCGCGCGCTCGAAGTCCCTCGGAAGCGGAGTATTGGGCGGGCACATTTTAGATGAGCCGTACGACGGGCAGCCGTAGAGGCATTTGTAATACACGCGCTCGTCCACGACGACCTTTTCGGCGGAAATCCTCTCGGCCCGTACGGCCCCTTTCCGCCTTGCGAATGCCTCGAGCTTCGCGAGATCCTCTTCGATGTTCCGCGCGGGCTCCCTCTTCATTTATCCGAATACTTCCTTTATTTCGGCCAGCTCGGCCTCCGCCAGGTTTTCGGCCGCTTTTCGCGGCAGCAGGTTGTGTTTCTCGCCGGCTTCGATTACCTCCGCGGTCGCGCTCCGGATTCGCTTGCCTATCTCGTGCAGCACCTCCGGGGGATCGAACGCCACCTGGCCGGACAGCAGCAGGCCGAATCCGCACGCTCCCCCCGCGTTGGCTATGAAGTCGGGCACGACCGCGACACCCATACGGTGAAGCTGCCGCTCGGCTTCGAGCGTCACGGGAATGTTGGCCGCCTCGATGACGAGCCGGGCGGTTACGCGCTCGACGTTGTCCTTCGTTATCGTGTCGGCGACGGCGGCCGGAATCAATATCTGCGCGTAGAGGGACATCCAGTGATCGCTAGGATGCTCGGTGAAACTGAAATCGAGCTTGCCCCTGTCGATCGTGCCCAGCTCATCGCGCGCGGCGATCAACGTGTCTATGGGCAGCCCCTTGCTGCGATATATCGTTCCCTCGACATCGGCGACCGCGACCACCTTCGCTCCCTTTTGCGTGAGAAACTGCGCGCTGCCCGAGCCCACGTTGCCGAACCCCTGGATGGCGACTGTCGCCCCCGACAGGTCCATGCCAAGTTGGGCGCAGGCCTCCTCGACGGACTCTGCGACGCCGTAGCCGGTCATTAATTCGTTGAGATTCGATTCGTCGGCGAGCGGGTCGAAGTCGTCGGGAAGGTCGATGGTAATCCCTTTCAGGGACATCCTCTTTTTCGCGACCGCGACCGGATTGAGTTCCGCACAGCGGTACAGGTGGGCCATGTCGACCTTTGTCGTGCCCATGTCCTCACCCGCGATGTACTTCTCGGCGAGGATCGGCCCGGTGACCTTGGCGAACTCTTTGATGACTTCGGCCTTAGCCGGGTGGCGCGGATCGAGCGCGATGCCGGCCTTTGCGCCGCCGATGGGGATGCGCATCGCGGCGAACTTGTGGGTCATCGTGTGGGCGAGCCTTTCGATCTCGTCTTCGGTGAGCCCCTCGCGCATCCGTAGTCCGCCGGCCGAAAGCCCGTTGACGAGCGAATCAATGATTACGTAGCCCTTGATTCCGAGCTTCTCATAGTCCACCTGCAACCGATAGACCGGTCGCTTTGCCTTTCTTGCCATCGAAGCCTCCGATGCGCCGGCAAGTTGAAGAACCGGCTACTCGTTCACTTTCTCCATTCCCAGCTTGAAGGCCTGCCGGTTGACGGGAAGTATCTTGGCCGGAATGACGTCCTCCAGCGCGCCGGTGAATGCGTCGACGGGAATCGGCACCCAGCCCGACCCGGCCAAGGCCCCCATCATGACAACGTTCGAGGCCATCGCCTCGCCGGCCTCTGCAGCCAGCTCGGTGCTCTCGACGACCTTTAGCGTTTCCGTCATCTCACCGATCCGCCCCAGCAGATCGCTTACCTCGGGGTATTCCTGCGCGCCGTATAGCACCATCAGCGGATAGTTGGGCCTCGGGTTGACGATCACCTTCGTCTGAGGGTTGGCGTAAAGCGCCGCCACGCGAAGCGTTTCCATCGGCTCCAGCCCGACGATCACATGCGCCCGGCCTTCGGGTATCAGCGGCCCGAACCGGCGCTCCCTTGAAAGCCTGACGTGGCTCATGACGGCGCCGCCGCGCTGGGACTGGCCGTAGGTCTCGCCGATCGTCGCGTGGAACCCGTCGGCGATCGCGGCGCTTGCGAGGATGTGCGAGGCAAGGATGTTCCCCTGGCCGCCGACGCCCGTAATGATCACATTGATGCAGTCGCCGTTCGATTTCATTTCACAAGCTCCTCGGCCTTCTCGACCTCAATCGCGCCCTCCGGACACAGGTAGGCGCACACGCCGCAGCCCGTGCAGACCACTTCGTCCACCTTCGCGCGCTGGTTTTCCTGATCCCATATCAGCGCCGGACAGCCGAATACTCGCGTGCAGAACCGCGCGCATCCGCATTCGTCGCCCAGGCATTTGTCGGGATTGATAGTAATCTTGTCCTTCTTCTTCTGCCTGCTCGCGATCAGCCCGCAGGTCCGGCGCAGGATGAGTATGCTCGCATCGTCGCGCTGCATCAGGTCGTGCAGGGTTTCGACCGCCTCGTCCACCTCGAACGGGTCGCAGACCTCGACATGGAAGCCGAGTCCCTTGCAGACTTCCTCGATCTCGACCTGTGTTGCAGTCTCTCCCAGCGCGTTGATGCCGATGCCGGGATGCGGCTGGAAGCCGGTCATCGCGGTTGCGCTGTTGTCGAGCACGACGCTCGTGAATTTCGCCCCGTTGTATCGGGCATTCACGAGCGCGGGCAGGCACGCGTGGAAGAACGTCGAATCGCCCATCACGGCCACTACGGGTTGATCGAAGTCGAATTTCCCGAGGTTGCCCAGCCCGCACGCGACTCCGGCGCCGGAGCCCATGCAATGGAGCGTCCTATTGAGGAACCACCCCGATCTCCCGGCGCCCATCCCGTAGCAGCCGATGTCGCCGAGCACGAAGCCGTCGCGTCCGTCGAGCGCGAGCGCGTTCTTCATTACCCAGTAGGAGGCGCGATGCGGACAGCCCGCGCAGAAGGCGAGGTCGCGTTCCGAAGTGTATTCGCTCAGGAGCTTTGTCGCATTCTCGGCATATTCAGCCTCGCGGGACTGATACTCGATCCCTTTCACCTCGGCCAGCGCGCGCAGAACGACGTCGGGATCGATCTCGCCGAGGGCGGGCCCGAATTTGCTCTTGACATGGCCGGAGCCTTTGCCGAAGAACTTGATGACCTCCAGTTCGCCGCCGATGTAGTCGGCGAGCAAGGCTTTCACGTTCATCTCGACGAACGGATCGGTCTCCTCTACGAAAAGCACTCGCTTGACGCCTTTGAGGTTTTCGACAATGAATTCGTTCGGCAGCGGCCATGTGGTACCCAGCTTCAGTATCCCGACCTCTTTTTCGAGACCGAGCGTTGTTATGGCCTCCTGCGAATAGAGCCAGCCGGCGCCGCACGTGATGATGACCAGCTCGGCGCCCTGTGGGCCTTCGTACTTGTTGAATTCGGATTTCTCGAAAAGCCCGCGCGCTTTTTCGAGTTTGCCGTGGAGCACCGAGTGCGTGAGCGTCCCAAGCGAAAGGAAACGGTCGTAGGCCTCGAAGCGAGGGCTGACCTGGGAGCGGTTGATTTCGCCGAGGCACAGGTCGCCCCGCGCGTGCGAGATGCGGGTCACGCTCCGGACGATGACCGGCATTTCCAACTCCTCGGAAAGCTCAAACGCCCAGCGAGTCATCTCCTTGGCCTCCTCGATACCGGCGGGCTCGAGAAGCGGCGCATCGAGCATTCGCGCGAATGCGCGCGAGTCCATCTCGTTATTGCTGCAATGTGCGCCGGGGTCGTCGCCGACAATCAGCACCAATCCCGCCTTGGTTCCGGACATGATGATCGACAAAAGGAAATCCGAGGCGACGTTGATGCCGTTTTGCTTCATCGCGCACAGCGCCCGGAGTCCCGCGAACGAAGCGCCCGCCGCCGCCTCCAGCGCGACGATCTCGTTGGTCGACCACTCGGCGTGGTGCGCAAAGCTTTCGGCCACTTCCGGCCGGGCAAGGGTTCCGATAATCTCAGAGGTAGGCGAGCCCGGATATGCTGCGCAGAACTTGACGCCGGCCTCGATGGCGCCCCGGGCGATCGCCTCGTTCCCCATCATCAGAACGCGCTTGCCCGGCTCATCGAGCAGAATACTCAGCATTATTTCGGCCCTCCTTCCAGGAACAACTTGCGCTGCTCGTCGTCGATTTTCAGGTACAGAAGCGGAGCGCTCTCGCTGCCGCGCTCGCTCAATTGTTTTATGACCCGCTGCTTTTTATTGCCGACCGCCTCGCGCAGGATCGCCTCGCGCTCGGCCGGAAACTCCTTGATAGCAATGATGTCGGCGTTCGACGCCTCCTCGACCAGTTTCTCGCCCGCTTCGCTTCGGACGAGCATGGTGTTCCAGTCGTCCTGCCATTCCGTCGAGCCCACGGAGACGTCGGCAAGCTCGGAGGTCACATCGAAGCAGACCTCGCACGTCGGATGAATGAAGCTCTTGATCTTTTCAATGGGGATCCGGGCCTGCCCGCCGTTGGTGTAAACGATGAAGTCGCCGTTCTTGGGAATGTCGATCTTCTTGATGGTGTCGATATCGATCTGTTCGCCCAAATGGCTCATGTACTTGCGATACTCCAGCGCCCACAGGCAGAACAGGCCGATCACCAGCCGGATGTTTCCCACCTCGGGGCGATCGTCGTATAGCTGCATCTTGCGGATCGCCGTCACCTGGCAAGGTCTGCCGACAATAGCGATCTTCTCGCCTGTTTTCAAGAGGTTCTGGAGTTCCGCCAGCGTGGGGGCCGCCGTGTACTTAGAGCCCGAGCACGCCAGCACTTCCTCGCGGTTTCGCGCAACGGCGGGCCTTGGCAGCACGGCCTTGCGCTCGGAATATTTTGTCAGAAGCGCCGCGTCGATGATGCCCTTTTCGAGGGCGTGAATCACCAGGGCCGACACTACGCCGCCGTACTGACCGGCCGAGTGGACCGCTGAGTCTTCGGATTTGACCATGCTCAGCGACCGGTACGAGCCGAGCACAGGATCGGCTCGTTTTGCGCCGAACATCGTCTCGTCCAATGCATTCAGGTCGGTCGGCGTGCGCGGACAGAAGCGATAACAGCGTCCCTCCATTCGCCCGCAGCGCTCAATGATCGCGATCTTTTCGTCCAGCTCCTTGATGTACGGACACAGCCCCACGCACATGCCGCAGCCCGTACACAGGTCGGCCTGCTTAACTTCGGCCTGAAGCTCATCGGGCCCCTTGTTCATCAATTCTTCCATAATGTTTTCCTCCGCCTTGCGGTCGGCGTCCCGGGAGAATCCGCGCCGCCGCGGTGTCCTTGCTCTGCCGCGGCGGGATCTCGCCGACATGGGGTGATCGACGCCGAAACAACTGGTTGCCACCGGGAATAAGATATCATCTCCGGCATGAAATATTCAACGGTTTTCTTGCATATCGCCAAGATTTAACAAGAAGCAAGCCCGCGCCGTCGGTTGCCTCGGGAGAAGCGCTGACGACCATCGCAGGTTATGCCTTCGGCAAAGTTGGAAAATTATGAAAAAGGGCAATTAGACGCGAATGGACCGGGATCGCCTCGCGGCCATGGTCGCTAAAGATGTCCTTCCCGGAGGATTCTCACGCCTTTGTCGGAAAGGCGGTCGAAGAACTCGACGGGCTCGATGCACATCTCGGGCGCCATGACGCCCCTTTGGGCTATTCTGCCTTCGAGCAGCATCAACGCCCCGATCGCACAAGGGATAGCCGTCAGCGGGCGGATGTGGTCGATCATGTTGAACACGAGGTGGCGCTCCTGGCCGTCATTGTTTCCGATCACGTCGATCCGAAGCGCGGAGTTC